>NZ_JALFGV010000076.1:0-19364 GCF_022777125.1 Lawsonibacter sp. | reverse complement strand
GTCGCGCATGTGCAGGTGGGCGACCGCGGCGCCCGCCTTCCAGCAGGCGTACACGTCCTCGGCGATCTCCTCGGGCGTCATGGGGACATTGGGGTTATTGGCCTTGGTGGGCCAAGCGCCGGTCGTGGCGACGGTGATGATCGTCTTGCTGCTGTTCATAAAAATACACCTCAATTCAATCGTTTTATGGGGTCCTTCAGGAACGGGGCAGCCGCTGATGGTACTGCCGCTCAAAGGCGTCCTCCAACCAGGGGCGGAAGTCGGGGTGGGCAATGCGGATAAGGGCACGCGCCCGCTGCGGGATGGTCAGCCCCCGCAGGCACACTGCGCCATACTCGGTGGCCACGAAGTGTGTATTCGTACGGGTCAGGGTCACAGCCGCTCCCTGCGGAAGGACGGGCAGGATGCGGGATTGGATGCGGGTCTCCCCGGTATTGGGGTCCCGGGACTGATAGGTGGAGCGCAGAGTGATGATGGACTTGCCGCCGGGGGCCATCTGGGCGCCCACCGACGTGTCCACTTGGCCGCCGCTGCCTGAGATGTGCCGGGTGCCCAGCCCTTCTGAGGCGCACTGACCGGTCAAGTCGATCTGGAGTGCAGCGTTGATGGAGGTCATGCCCGGATGGGCGGCTAGGACGGACGGATTGTTGGTATAGCTCAGCGTCTTGTGCAGAAAGGCGGGGTTGTCGTCAATGAAATCGTAGAGAGCCTGGCTGCCCATGGTAAAGCAAGTCACCGTCCGGCCTGGGTGGAGCGTCTTGCGGCTGTTGTCTGCTGCGCCGCTGCGCAGCAGCTCCATGCCGGCGTCGGATAGGGCTTCGGTATGGATGCCCAGATGGCGCTTGCCTTTCAGCTCGGACGCCAGAGCGTTGATGGTGCCGCCGAAGCCCAGCTGAATGGTGTCGCCGTCCTCTACCAGGCCGGCCACCACCTGGCCTAGCTGGCGGTCCGCTTCGTCGGGGATCTCGGAGGGGAGAACGCAGGGGTAACGGTCGGACTCCAGAACAGCATCCACCTGAGAGATGTGGAGCATGGTATCCCCAAAAATGCGTGGGGCGTGGGAGGCCACCTCGACCACCAGGCGACGGGCCCGGGGAAGCATCGCCAGCTCGATCCCGGCAGAGCCGGCCAGGGAAAAGTACCCGTGCCGGTCCATGGGAGAGACGGTAAGGACCATACAATCGTACGACTCGGCGGCGCAGCCCAGGTCCCGGGCGGCGTTGCGCAAATGGGTGGGGAGAAAGCTGCATCGGCCCAAGGCCTGCGCGCTTTGCTGAAACTTGTTATAAAAGATGGAACAGACGTCAAAGGCCTCGCCGCAGTCGGGATCGCTGAGCAGGGCGAGGGGCTCCAGGGGAAGGTAGTTGAGCACCTTGACGTTCCGGAGACGGGGGGCCGCCCGGTAAAGAGCGGCGGCGAAGTCCACAGGGAGGAGGCAGCCGCACGCCAGATACACCGTATCTCCGGAACGGATCCGGGCGGCTTCCTCATCGGCGGTGGTCCGCTTCCGGCGGTATTCTTCCTGAGGCATGGAAAAAACTCCTTTTACAGACCGGAGGACGGGGCATCATAGCGGCCCTGTCCTCCGGATGCCAGTGTGTGGGGGAAGCGGCTTAGGCGTACTTCTGGACCGCCGCTATGCCCTTATCGGTGATGCGCAGCTTCCGCTTGAACAGACCGCCCTCCACAATGTAGCCCTGACGGGTCAGGTGGGAGCAGATCGAGGACATGCGCATAGACTTGATTCCGTTTTTCTGAAGGAACTCAGCCTGCTTCTCAGGAGTGTCCTTGACGATTTTGAGCAGCTGGACATACAGGGGGGTCAGGCATTCCCTGGCCATCTCGCTCTCCCGGCCTCCAAGGACGGGCAGGGCGGCGCGGCCCTTATCGGTGATGGAGAAGGTATAGAATTTGGAGCCGCGCATCCCGGCGCGGACGATGTAGCCGCCCTGATCCAGGTGTTCCACGGCCGCAGAGGAGGTCTTGGAGTCCACGCCCAGCGCATCGGTCAGGTCGGCCATGTAGCAGTGGCCCACTCGGATCATCTCCAGTACCTGCAGGTCGGTGGCATCCAGCTTCACGTCTTTGCGGTTGGAGGCGGTTGGGACCCGCTCCCAGTTGGATTCACCGTAGTATTTAGGCTTGCCGGTGAGGGAGGCCAGCACAGCTACCACAAGAGTCACCAAGAAGCCCAGGGTGGCCAGGTAAATGTACTTGTTAATGGCGAATACCTTGAATACGTCGCCCAGCAGCGTGAACACAGCCATGGTGATCATACCGGCCAGGGCGCCGCAGATGGCGCCGCGGGAGTTGAACTTGGGCCAGATGGCGCCCAGGCCCAGCAGGATGGCAGGAGGCACCAGCCAGCAGTTGGCAAAGGCAAACAGATAGGTGGGGCCGCCCGGGAACAGGCACAGGACCCAGGTAAGCACGCCGATGAGCACCATGATCCACTTGGAGGCCTTCAGGGCCGTCTTGGTGTCCGCCTTGGGGTTGATCATGCGCTGATAAATATCGCGGGTGGCCACTGCGGAGGCGCCCAAAGCGGAGGTAGAGGCGGTAGACACCGACGCGGCTACGGCGCCGATGACAAAGAAAGAACCCAGGAAGGCGGGGAAGGTAGAGGCGATCAGGCCGTAAGCACCGGTGGGCGCCACAGAGCCGGAGCCGAAGGGAGCGGCGAAATTCTCGCCCAGGAAGGCGCCGGCAAAGGCGCCGATGATACCAAGAGGGATGCAGAAGACGACCACCAGAATAATGGCAGCCAGGACAAAGGATTTGCGGGCGACCTTCTCACTGCGGCAGTTGGCGATCTTCATCCAGTAGTAATTGTTGCCCCATACCAACGCAGCGGCAAAGCAGATGACAAAGTTGAGCACCGAGGGGTATGTGGGGGCGATCCCCTTCAGGGCGCCGCCGGTGATGCCGGCGGCGAAGGCGTTCCCGCCGGGCCAAGCAGCGTTGATGGCATCCAGCCAGCCGTAGCGTTGGCAGAGCAGGATGAGGATGGTGGGCACGATGATCACGCCCAGCGTGACCTGGAAGAAGTCCGTCAGAGTGGTGGCCCACAGACCGGAAATAAAGGTAAAGGCAATAATCACCAGGAAAATAACCGCCATAATTAAGGTGGCGTTCCACTTGGTGAATCCGGCGATGGCATTGGTGCAGGAGACGATGTTGTTGGCCAGGATGCCGGACATGCCGACCACGGAGGTGATGGCCACTACGGAGCGGACCTTGCCGTCATAGCGCATCTCCAGATACTCAGGAAGCGTCTGCGCGCCGCAGCGGCGGATGAAGTTGGAGAAGAGCAGGGCGAAGAGCAGCAAGCCGCAGATGCCGTAGATGCTGCCCCAGGCGAAGGAAGCGGTCAGGCCCAGCTGTACGGCAAAGCCGGGAGCCAGGGCTACGGTGGTGCCGGCAAAGCCGATGGCACACACGCCGATCATGTTGATGAAGGTGGAAATCTCACGTCCAGCCAGAATATAGTCCGAGGACTCCTTGACCCAACGCTTGCTGACGATGCCACAGCCGACCAGAATACCACAGAAAATCACAAACAGAACCAGAAAAATGGTGTTGGCGTTCATACATTTCCTCACTTTCTTTCCAGGGAGCCGCGCGCTCCGGCGATAGGATTACTCCACGAATGCGACCACGCGCGCCCAGCCGGCGGAGGCCGCTTTGATGCTTACGGGGAAGCAGTTCACCTTGAAGCCGGTGACGGGCAGTTGGTCCAGGTTGGTTAGCTTCTCAATGTGGCAGTAGGCCTTGTCCCGGCCTACCCGGTGGGCTTCCCAAATGATGGAGGCGTCGTGGTTTTTTTCAAACTCCTGACCCTCAAAGGGCAGAGGCACATCCCAGCTCCAACCGTCCGTACCGACGACGCGCACCCCCTGATTGAGCAGCCACATGGTGGCCTCATAGCTCATGCCGGCGCCTGCCACCAGGTACTCGGGTTTGCCCCAGCGGTCGTCCGCATCGGTGCGGAGCAGCACGATGTCGCCGGCCTTCAGGGTGTAGTGGATGCGCTTGAAGTAGTCTTCCACATCCCGGGCGGTGATTTTGTATCCGTCGGGTTTGTCGTGAAAGTCCATCACTACGCCGTCGCCCACAAACCAATCCAGGGGAACCTCGTCTATGGTCCAGGCCTTCTCCCCTCCGTTCATGGTGGGATAATAGTGATAGGGGGCGTCCACGTGGGTGCCGGAATGGGTGCAGACCTTCAAAAACTCAATGCCCCAGCCGTTGCCCTCGGGCAGGTCGTCCACGGTGCAGCCCTGAAAGAAACCCGCCATCTGTTCCGCCGTGTCCTTGTGGTTGCAGTACTGGATACGAGGGATCTGAATCTCAGGGTCGCTGGGCAGATCAGACTCAATGGGGATGGAAAGATCAATGATTTTCATACGTGAAACACACTCCTTCTTTTCGTCCTGCGCGGTTTAGACGGAACACCGGGGGGCGGCTGCCGCCTGCACACGAGAGATATAAGCAAATGGAATGCCAAATGCGCCTGACGGAAAAAAGCAAGCGCCGCCAAGGGCTTGCCAAACCGGATCGGGAAAAGAGCAGGACGGGAGTGTTCGGAGTTTCGGGCACAGGGAACATTCCACACGCCCTGAAACCCACTGGAGTCAGTCGAATTCAGGGCCAAACAGACGCATGCAAAGAAAAGCGGACATGTCATAAAAAGATTACATTTTTTAAAATAATCTGGATGCCTAATGAACAAAAATAAACTAAAAATGCGATAAAACAGGAACTTTCTCTGTTATATACAAAGAAAAAGTGTGAATTTAGACAGAATGTCAATTGCGGAGGGGAGGGGGCCGCTGATATAGTAAAAAGAACCTGTGCAACGCTGGGGGGCGGCGGTATGGAACAGAAGAACAAGCTGGACCAGGCCTGCATGATGCAGTTTATCGAGAACTTGGACGCGGCTGCGGTGCTGGACGAGACGGGCACCTATATCTATGTCAGCCCGAGCTGGCAGCGCTTTACCGGTCATACGGCCCAGGACGCGCTGGGACGCAAGGTGTGGGAGCTGCTTCCGGATACCCACGCGCCCGAGGTGCTGCGCACGGGAAAGCCCGTTCTGGCCCAGGTGGTCCGGGCCCAAGGAGTCCCTGCGGTCACCAATTATATCCCGCGGCTGGACGCCAACGGCAAGGTTATCGGCGTTTTTATCTATGTGATCGTCTACGGAAAACAGAATGTGGATGATGTGTCGGCACGGCTGAGCGAGCTGTCCCGGGAGGTCGAATTCTATAAGAAAGAGCTCTCACGCATACGGGGCGCACGCTATAGTATGGACAACATCATCGGGAAAAGCGACGCCATCCAGCGCCTCAAGGAGCAGATCTACCAGGCCGCCCACTCCGCCTCTACCGTGCTCATAGAGGGAGAGACCGGCAGCGGCAAGGAGCTGATCGCCCACGCGATCCACGCCGGCGGCGTCCGCCGCTCGGCCAATTTCGTGCGGGTAAACTGTTCGGCCATCCCGGCCGAGCTGATGGAGTCGGAGTTCTTCGGTTATGTGACGGGCGCGTTTACTGGGGCGGCAAAAAAGGGAAAGGCGGGCCGCTTCGAGCTGGCCAACAAGGGTTCCATCTTCCTGGACGAGGTGAACCTGCTTACCCCGACCATGCAGCCCAAGTTCCTGCGGGTGCTTCAGGAGCGTGAGATCGACCCGGTGGGCGGGGACAAGAGCATTCCCATCGACGTCCGGGTCATCGCCGCCTCCAATATCCCCCTGGAGGCCCTCGTGGAGACCGGACAGTTCCGCAGCGATCTGTACTATCGCCTGAATGTGATCCGCATCCAGGCGCCCACCCTGCGGGAGCGGAAGGAAGACATCCCCTTGCTGGTGGAGAATTTCATTCGGCAGCTCAACCGTCAGCTCGGCATGGTCATCGAAGGCGTGGGCCCCGGTTCCATGGAGCTGCTGATGGACTACGACTGGCCGGGCAATGTGCGGGAACTGCAGAATGCGGTGGAGAGCGCCATGAACGCGGCCGCCTCTCCCATCCTGCGGCGGAAGGATTTCTTCCAGCTGGAGCAGCGCCTGCAGGCCCGCAAGCGCCGCCAGGTGACCAGCAGCGGGGACTTCCGCCTGCGCCCTGCCCGCCAGGCGTTTGAACGGGAATTTATCCGGGATGCGCTGGCTGCTGCCAACGGGAACCGGGCCAAGGCCGCCGGACTGCTGGGGATTTCCCGCACAGTGCTCTATGAAAAGCTGGAACAGTATCAACTAAAGTAACGCCGCCCCGCGGACGGGGCCTTTTCCCCTGACCGCCGGAGACGGCTGGAAAGGAAATCATATATGCAGACGCAATTGAAAGACGCGGTGATCGTGGCCTACGGGCGCACCGCCTGCTGCAAGGCCGGTAAGGGAGCCTTCGCCCAGGTGCACCCGGTGGAATACGGCGCACAGGCGCTGTTGGGCGTGCTGGAGCGGGTCCCCGGCCTCCGTCCCGAGGAGATCGGCGACGTGATCATGGGCTGTGCCATGCCCTATGGGGTCCAGGGGGCCAACATGGCCCGGCTTATTGTACAGAGGGCCGGACTGCCGGACAGCGTTACGGCCCAGACGGTCAACCGCTACTGCTCCTCCGGCTTGCAGACCATCGCCACCGCCGCCAATGCCATCCGCTGCGGCGAGGAAGCGATCATGGTGGCCGGCGGGGTGGAGTCCATGTCCATGGTGCCCATGCTCATCGGCGTGGAGGACGCGGACCCCTGGCTGCGGGAGCACCGGCCCGAGGTATACACCATCATGGGGATTACAGCGGAAAACGTGGCCAAGCGCTGGAACATCAGCCGGGCGGACATGGACGCCATGGCCGCCGAAAGTCACCGCCGGGCAGCCCAGGCCCAGGTCCAGGGCTGTTTTGACGGGCAGATAATCCCCGTCCAGATCCCCGGAGCCGATGGACAGGCCGTCACGGTGATTCGGGACGAGGGGATTCGCCCCGGTACTACGGCGGAGAAACTGGCGGAGCTGAAGCCCTGCTTCTTGGAGGATGGTCTGGTTACCGCTGCCACCTCCTCCCAGCGCACCGACGGCGCCGGCTTTGTGGTGCTCATGTCGGCCGAGCGGGCCCAGGCCATGGGCCTTAAGCCGCTGGCCCGCTTTGTCACGTTCGCCACCGGCGGCGTGCCTGCGGAGGTCATGGGCGTAGGCCCTATTGAAGCCGTGCCAAAGGCGTTGAAGAAAGCGGGGCTCACCCTGGAGGAGATGGATACCATCGAACTCAACGAGGCCTTTGCCTCCCAAGCCCTGGCCTGTATCCGTACCCTGGGCATGGATCCGGCCAGGGTTAACCCGTGGGGGGGCGCCATGGCCCTGGGGCATCCGCTGGGCGCTACCGGCGCCATTCTCACATGCAAGGCGCTGAGCTATCTGGAACATACCGGCGGCCGGTACGGTATGGTGACGATGTGCATCGGCGGCGGCATGGGGGCCGCGGGAATTATCGAGCGCCTGTGAGGCGGCGTTCTCACAGGCGAAGGTGCGGCGGATCGTGGATGACGGTCCGCCGCACCTGTTTTTCAAAAAAGCAATGCCGCCCCGGCTATGCCTGGCAGGGCGGATCTTGCGTTTGTTCCCCTGCCGATCTGCGCCTGCAGGCGCGGCCCTGTACAGTTTCTCTGCTGGATACTGCCCCTGTTGGCAAGGGAACGCAAGCCCTTTTCAAGCTCCCCTTTTTGTGCTATACTAATTTGAATTGTGTGCAAAGGAGCATGGAATACAATGGACAAGATCGGCTTTGACAACGGGAAATACCGGGACCTCCAATCCAGCCGCATCCGGGAACGGATCGGACAGTTCGGCAACAAGCTTTACCTGGAATTCGGCGGGAAGCTCTTTGACGACCACCACGCTTCCCGGGTGCTGCCGGGCTTCGCGCCGGACAGCAAGATCCGGATGCTTCAGGAGCTTGCCGATAAGGCGGAGATCGTCATCGCCATCTGTGCCAGCGATATCGAGAAGAACAAGATCCGGGGGGATCTGGGCATCACCTACGACGTGGACGTGCTGCGCCTCATCGACGCGTTCCGGAGCCAGGGGCTGTACGTGGGCAGCGTAGTGGTGACCCGGTATGCCGCCCAGCCCGCGGCGGACGCCTTCAAGCGCCGGATGGAGAGCCTGGGAATGCGGGTATACCTGCACTACCCCATTGCGGGCTACCCCAATAACATCCCCCTCATCGTCAGCGACGAGGGATACGGCAAAAACGACTATATCGAGACCAGCCGGCCCCTGGTGGTGGTCACCGCCCCCGGCCCCGGCAGCGGCAAGATGGCCGTATGCCTCTCTCAGCTCTACCATGCGTACAAGCGGGGCGTCAAGGCGGGCTACGCCAAGTTTGAGACCTTCCCCATCTGGAATCTGCCCCTCCAGCACCCGGTGAACCTGGCCTACGAGGCCGCCACGGCGGACCTGGGGGACGTAAACATGATCGATCCCTTCCATCTGGCCGCCCATGGAGCGACCACGGTGAACTATAACCGGGATGTGGAGATTTTCCCGGTGCTTTCCGCCATGTTCGAAAAAATTATGGGGGAGTGCCCCTATAAGTCCCCCACCGACATGGGGGTGAATATGGCGGGCTGCTGCATCGTGGATGACGAAGCGGTCTGCGCCGCCGCGCGGCAGGAGATCGTCCGCCGGTACTACGCCGCCCTGTGCGACCGCCGGACCGGTCAGGCCGACGACGAGCTGGTGTACAAGCTGGAGCTGATCATGCAGCAGGCCAAGGTGGACGCCTCCATCCGGCCGGTCATCGCCGCCTCCGCCCGGGTGGCGGAGGAGACCGGAAACCCCGCCGCCGCTATTGAGCTGCCCGGCGGGGAGGTGGTTACCGGCAAGACCACGGCCCTCATGGGGGCCACCTCCGCCACGCTGCTCAACGCCCTCAAGCGCCTGGCAGGGATCGATCACGGCTCCCACCTGATCTCACCGGAGGCCATTGAGCCCATCCAATCGGTCAAAGTCAGCCACCTGGGGTCCAACAATCCCCGCCTGCACAGCGACGAGACGCTGATCGCCCTGGCGATCTCCGCCACGACCAACCCCCTGGCCAAGCGGGCGCTGGACCAGCTGGCCCGGCTGCGGGGCTGCGAGGCCCACTCCACGGTCATCCTCTCTCCGGTGGATACCGGCATCTACGGCAAGCTGGGCCTGCGCCTGACCTGCGAGCCCACCTATGAGACCAACAAGCTCTATCATAAATAGCGCGGGGGTGCGGCCCGTTGGGGCGCACGCTGCGAGACGTTTTTGAGCAACTGCCGGGCGGCGGCCGCTTTTGCGGCCCCCCCCCCGGCAGTTGCTCAGGATGCCTTCCAAACATCCGCGGCCTGTCGCCAGGCGGCGGTATTTTCCGCCGTCTGGGGTCGGGGCGTCAGGCCTGCGTCGCGCGTCAGATATACGCCCAGCCAGGCGGAAAAACGCGCGGCGCCCGCCCGGTTCAGGTGCCCCGCATCGTAGAGATGCGTCAGCGGGTCCAGGCCGGCGGAAGCAAAGTCGCCGCTCCAGTCCAGGCAGAGGGCCGATGGGGACAAGGCCGCCACATCGGCGGCGATCTGGGTGTAGACCTGCGGAGCGAAGCGGCTGTAAGTGGGGTGGAAGACCACCAGGGGCAGGATGCCCTCCTGCTCGCACAGGGTCAGGATCTTTCCCAGCCAGGCCAGGTTTTCCTGATAGAGGTCCTCCTCCTGCGTCGGACGCCGAAAGGGCCCGTCCTCCAGCCCGGAGGCAAGTCCGTCCACGGCGGTGTAGCCTTTGAGCAGGTCGGTCCGGTCCGGAGCGAACGTGTCCAGAACGTCGCCGGGGGAGACCTGCTTCCAGCGGTCATGGTAAAAGTACAGCTCAAAGAGCAGCCCGGTGCGCAGCTCCGGCTCAGAAGCCCGGAAGATGGCCGCCAGCTTGTTCCGGGAAAAGGGCATATAGCCGACGTTGATCTGGGTGTAGCTCTGATAGCGGGCGAAGTGCAGGGCGGAGGCCTCCAGGATCACCGCCTGTGGGGACTGGGTCCTCAGGGCCTCCTTCAGGTAGTAGTAGGTCTGGGACAGGGTCTGTTCCGGACCTGCCAGCACGTAGCCGGTCAGACCGGACGCGTCGTAGACCAGGGCGGGGTTTACGTCGCAGTAGGCGTAGGAGCTGCCCAGGTACAGATAGTCCAGACTGTCTGCAGGCTCGGCGCGATAGGGGCCCCACACCGCGCCGTAGTTGACGCGTGCCGGACGCAGAGCCAGCCCGGCCAGTCCAAGCAGCAGCGCCGCCAGCACCGCGAAGGCGGCGGCAAAGATCCGTTCTTTTCCGTTCCTCATAGCGCCACCTAAAATTTGAAGTAGATGAAGTCTTGCGCGTCATAGCCGGTGCCGTAGACCCCGAAGACCGCCACCGTCAGCAGCAGAGCCAGCACCAGGACCCACCGGAGCGGCCGGGGCAGGGTCAAAAAGCGCTCGCACACGCGCCGGCGCAGGGAGAGCAGGTCCACCGCCAACAGCGCCGCAAGGCAGAGCAGGGCCACCAGGCATTCGCCACGGTCCAGACCGGTGTTTGCCAGGATGGGGCGCACCAGCAGGGGACCGGAGACCATGCCGCGCAGCACCGCCAGGGCGGAGGAGAGTGAGGCGGCCTTGAAAAAGACCCAGGCCAGCGTGGACAGAAGGAAGGTGACCAGCATCTGCCACCATCGGGTGACGGGAGAGTCGTCCCGCAGGCCCAGGGCCTGGCGGCAGCGGCTGCGCAGGCCCGCCGTCAGGCCGCCCGCCGCCTGGTAGGCCCCGTTGAGCAGCCCCCAGACCAGAAAGGTGAGCCCGGCCCCGTGCCACAGGCCGCTGACGGCAAAGACGATGAAGATGTTGCAGTATTTCCGCCCGGAGCCCCTGCGGCTTCCGCCCAGTGGGATGTACAGGTAGTCCCGGAACCAGGAGGACAGGGAGATGTGCCAGCGCCGCCAGAACTCCCCAATGGAGCGGGAGAAATAAGGGGTGCGGAAATTTTCCATCAGGGGGATGCCCATGGCGCCGGCGACGCCCAGAGCCATATCGGAGTAAGCGGAGAAGTCGCAGTAGATCTGCACCGAAAACGCGCAGGCCGCGGCGAACACCTGCAGCGCGCCGAACTGTTCCGGCGCGGCGAAAACGGCGTTTACCAGAATGGCCAGCCGGTCGGCGATGCACAGCTTTTTGAAGGCACCCCACAAAAACCGCAGCAGCCCGGCGCGGAAGCGGTCATAGTCAAAGGCGGGGGGCGTGCGGAGCAGATCCATCAGACCGGAGCGGTCGATGGGGCCGGAGACCAGATGGGGGAAAAAGGACAGGAAGAGGACCAGCAGGGGGAAGCTGCGCTGCGCCGCCCGGTCCCCCCGGTACACGTCGATGAGATAGCCCGCCGCCATGAACAGGTAGAAGGAGATACCCACCGGCAGGATCAGCTCCGGCGATGCAATGGAGCAGGGGCGGCCCGTCAGGGCCAGCAGCCGCTGGGTCAGGGAGAGTGTAAAGGAGAGGTATTTGAAGAGAAACAGGGTGCCGAAGAGGAGAAGCAGAGCCAGGATCAGAACAGCCCGCCGGCCCCGCTGGGAGCGGTTCTCCAGCAGCCGTGCGCCCGCATAGGTCACCAGGGCTGCGCACAGCAGGAAGAGAAGACACTCCACCCCCGCCCATAGGCAGAACAGGGCGCTGGCCGCCAGCAGACACCAGGGCCGCGCCCGCTGGGGCAGCAGGAAGAAGCACAGCGCCACAGCGGGGAAAAAGAGAAAAAAGGCGGGGGAGAGAAAATTCAAGTCATACCCTCCTTCTTGCGGGCGACGCCGCGCGTATCTGCGGGAATGGAGTCGGTTCAGCTGATATGATTGTAACAGATGGAACGCCAAATGGCAAGCTGCGGCCCGCCTGTGGAACGGGCGGGGCCGGCTTATGTTCCACAGTGGAGGTTGCGCTGGTCTCCGGCGGAAACGCCCTCCAGCTTCTTGAATACCTGGGAGAAGCGGGCGGTATCATGGATTCGTCGTCGATGATGACCACCCGGTACATGCGCATACCCCCTTGGTTCCGACCGAGGCGGCGTTCTGTCCGCCTTTTTAAGCAGAACAGAAACGGGCGGCGGAGACAAGCGTCCGCCGCCCCGCGGCCGGAAGACCCGGTGTAAGAGTCCAATACATATTCGACTGTCCAATATGTATTGTACTCTTACAGGGCGAATGCGGGAAAAGGAGAAGAACCTATGGAACTGTTGGAGGCCCTGAAAACCTATTTTGGCTATGACTCCTTTCGGCCGGGGCAGGAGGCGGTGGTCTCCGCCCTCTGCTCCGGCCGGGATGTGGCGGCGGTGATGCCCACAGGGGCGGGCAAGTCCCTGTGTTTCCAGCTGCCCGCGCTGCTGCTGGAGGGGATCACCCTGGTGGTCTCTCCCCTGATCTCCCTGATGCGGGATCAGGTGGCGGCGCTGGTGCAGGCGGGCATCCCGGCGGCTTTTTTCAACAGCGCCCTCACGGAGCGGCAGTACGCCCTGGCGCTGGAACGGGCCAGGGCCGGGCGCTATAAGCTGATCTACGTGGCCCCGGAGCGGCTGGGGACCGAGCGTTTTCTGGACTTTGCCCTGCATGCGGAGATCGCCCTGCTGGCGGTGGACGAGGCCCACTGCGTCTCCCAGTGGGGGCAGGACTTCCGCCCGCACTATCTGGAGATCCCCGATTTTGCCGCCCGGCTGCCCCGGCGGCCGGTGGTGGGGGCCTTCACCGCCACCGCCACCCAGGCCGTGCGGCGGGACATGCGGGAGCTGCTCCAGCTCCGGGACCCCTACGAGATCGTCACCGGCTTTGACCGGCCCAACCTGTTTTTTGCGGTGCGCCATGGCCGGGAGCAGGACAAGCGCGCCTGGCTGCTGGAGTTTGTAAAGCGGCACGGGGAGGACAGCGGCATCGTCTACTGCGCCACCCGGAAGAAGGTGGAGGAGGTGTGCGCGCTTTTGAAGGCCGAGGGCGTGCCCGCCGGACGCTATCACGCGGGACTGGAGCAGGAGGAGCGGGGAAGGAGCCAGGAGGACTTCCTCTGGGACCGCATCCGGGTCATGGTGGCCACCAACGCCTTCGGCATGGGGATCGACAAATCCGATGTGCGCTATGTGGTCCACTACAACATGCCGAAGGATATGGAGAGCTACTATCAGGAGGCGGGGCGGGCCGGCCGGGATGGCGAGAAGGCGGAGTGCGTGCTGCTTTACAGCAGTGCCGACGAGCAGACCGCGCGCTTTCTGATTCAGCAGGACCGGGAGAACGAGGCGCTGGACGAGGCACAGCTGGAGCAGGTGCGCAGACGGGATTACGCCCGCCTGCGCAGGATGAGCGGGTACTGCCACACCGGGGAGTGTCTGCGCCGGTATCTCCTGGAGTACTTCGGAGAAACGCCGCCGGGGCGCTGCGGCAGCTGCGGCAACTGTCTGGAGCAGCAGGAAGCGGTGGATGTGACGGCCCAGGCGGCGGCTATCCTTCGCTGTGTGGCCCGGCTGGGGCCTCGCTTCGGCATGAGCACCATCTGTGATCTGGTCCGGGGCGCGGACAGCCGGAAGCTGCGCCAATGGGGGCTGAATCACCTGGAGGGGTACGGCGTGCTGAAGGGGGAGAGCCGGGAGCATGTAAACGACTGCATCCGGGCCCTGATCGCCCAGGGCTGCCTGGTCCGCAGCGAGGGGGAATACCCAGTGCTGGGGCTGGGGGAGGCGGCCCGCTGGGTGTTGGAGGGGGATTCCTGCGTGACGATGCGGGCGTCCGGTTCCAGTGGAGAAGCGCGCCGCACGGGCAGGCCCAGCGGCGTGGCCCCGGAAAACGAGGCGCTGTTTGGCCGCCTGCGCGCGGTGCGCGCGGCACTGGCACGGCGGCTGGGCGTGCCGGCCTATGTGGTCTTCTCGGACGCCGCTCTGCGGGACATGTGCGCCAAGCGCCCTCAGACCGAGCGGGAGCTGCTGAACGTCTCCGGCGTGGGGGAGGCAAAGCTTCAGCGTTATGGCGCGGCCTTCCTGGAAGAGCTGCGAAAGGCCTGAACACGCACATCGGCCGCAAGAAAAAAAGACCGCCGAAGCGGTCTTTTTTTCTTGCGGTCGGGGGTCGGGCGGATTACAGGGTGTCGGCAAAGTCCATGGGGATGTAAGTAACGCCGTCCCGGCTGTAAACATAATGCGTCAGCTCGATGGTCTCGCCGCCGGCCACCTTGCAGTCGTAGCTCTCCAGCGTCACCGTGTAGCTGACGGAGCCCTTGGTCATGGTGATGGAATTGTCGGCGCCGTTCCAGGTGACGGTGTAGCCCTTGCTCTCGGCCACCTGGCGCAGGGGCACGTCGGCCAGGAAGGCGGCCACACGCTCCGCGGAACGGCCGGTATTGTGCATCACAGCGGTGAACAGCTTGGCATACAGGTTGTCGGCATACTTCATCTCACGCTCGGCCATCTGGATGCCCAGCTGGGTGACGTAGGCCGCGCCGGCCTCGGTGCTTTCGGCGTATTTTGCGATCATGGTGGGAGCGGCCTGGATCATCTCGTCGTACATCAGCTGCTCCTGCTGCTTCCAAAAGGCGCGGGTGCTCTGGCTGTACAGAGAGCGGTCCAGCTCGGCCAGAGTGCACAGGCGCTTGAATTTCCAGTAGGCGCCGGCGGGATCGTAAGTGTCCCCGTCCACCTTGTAGGCCGCGGCCGTATCGGTGATGCCGGAGAAGAAGGGGATGAACACGGAGTGCTCGGTGTTGCCTAGGGCGATCCAGTCGATGGCGGCGCACGCGGCGGGCCACTCGGGGAAGGTCTGGAGGATGTGGATCTGAGAGGAATTGGGGGTGCCGATGACGCGGTTGCCCGTCTGGCCTTCCAGCGTCACGTCCAGCTCGGTCCCCTCATAGCGGTTGCGGTAGATGTCCATGACGTCCAGTACGCTGACCTTCTCGTCGGGAGAATAGAACAGGGGATAGAAGGTGTCGGTATCATACTCGCCCGCCTGGGAGGGCGCCAGAAGCTTCATGCCGCCCCAGTTGCGCATGTTGCTGGAGTCCCGCCGGCTATTGTTGGTGACGGATTTGGCCAGGTGGTAAAGCTCGCCCTCCTTGACGGCGAGCCCCAGTTCGTCGATGAGGTCGAACAGGCCGTCGGAATAGATGTAGCCGTCCTCAGCGGTGGCGTTGGGGTCCACCAGACCGATCATGTTCTGGTTGCCGTACACCGCTACCTTGTCGTCGGGCATCTTCATGGCGCAGTAGTGATGGCCGCTGTAGATCTCGATGTACCAGGCCTCGTTCTGGTCGTTGATCATGACGGTATTGCCCTCTTCCGAGCCATACTCGTCCACATAGCCCAGCAGCACGTCCACCGCTTCGCGGGCGGTCTTGGACACGGCGGCCACGGCGGCGGCCAGGATGGCCTCGCGCAGGCCGGGCTCGATGAAGGGATCGGCGGAGCGCCAGGCGTCACAGGTAGAGGTGGAGACCGTGCCGGTGACACTTACGCCATACTCGTTGGTGCAGGAGCCGGGGTACATGCCGTCGTCGCCCCGGGTGTAGTCGGGCACATAGGTGTACTGGTAGGTCGTGGCAGGCAGGGGGATCCGGAAGCCAGTGGCGGTATCCTCAATATAGCGGCCGGGCACGTTGTCCACGTGGGGCTGCACAAGGAACATCTTGTTGTAATCGCTCTGGCCCTGATCTTCGCTGCGGGCGATGATGTAGGTACCCTGATCGCTCACGTCCTTTCCGACATAGACGCCGGTACAGGCCAGCGCGCTGGTGCTCAGCAGCATGACGCCAGCCAGGACGATGGAAAGCAGCCGAATGGATTTTTTCATGAGATTAGTTCTCCTCTCCTTTTGATGATCTGTACGCGCACGGGGGACAGTTGTAAGATGATCGCCTCCTTTTTCATGTGGCAAAAAGCACAATACAGAGGGGGATCCCTCTGCTGATAGAAGTATTTTTGCACAGAGAAAACGGAAAGTCAAGCCAAACGAAGAAATATCTTTGCATAAAACAAAAGTGTCTTCCTGCTGCGCACAAGTGAACCGGCAGAAGAAACACCGGCGCAGAGCCTTCTGCGCCGGTGGGGACGATAGCGGATTCGATTACAGCAGGATGACCCCTGCTTCCTGACAGGCGGAAATGGTCTGTTCATCCCAAACGCTGGCCTGGACCTCGCCGATGTGAGCTTTGCCCAGAAGGAGCATACACAAACGGGACTGGCCGATGCCCCCGCCGATGGTCAGGGGCAGCTTGCCCTCCAACAGCATTTTGTGGAAGGGAAGCGCACGGCGCTCGTCACAGCCGGAGGCGGTGAGCTGCCGGTCCAGCGCGGCGGGGTCCACGCGGATTCCCATGGAGGAGACCTCGAAGGCGCGTTCCAGCACCGGGTTCCACAGCAGGATGTCACCGTTCAGGTCCCAGTCGTCGTAGTCGGGCGCACGGCCGTCATGGGGCCTGCCGGATTTGAGCGCGCCGCCGATGCCCATCAGGAAGGTGGTGGGATGCTCCTTTACCCAGGCGTCCTCCCGTTCCCGGGGGGATAGGCCGGGCCAGAGGTCCTCCAGCTCCTGGGCGGTCACAAAGGATACCTCCCCATCCAGGGGAGGCAGGGCGGTGAGCTGGGGAAAGACGGAACGCAGGGTGTCCTGGGTCTGGCACATGGCGCTCACGATGGTGCGCACTGTATCCGCTAAGTAGCTGGTGTTCCGGTCCCGAGGGGCCAGGACCTTTTCCCAGTCCCACTGGTCCACGTAGACCGAGTGCAGGTTGTCCAGCTCTTCGTCCCGGCGGATGGCGTTCATGTCGGTGTACAGCCCCTCGCCCACGGAAAACTGGTAGCGGTAGAGCGCCATGCGCTTCCATTTGGCCAGAGAGTGGACCACCTGGGCTTCCCGCCCGGCGGCGGGGATATCAAAGGACACGGCCCGCTCCACGCCGTTCAGATCGTCGTTCAGACCGGTCGAGGCCTCCACGAACAGCGGAGCGGACACCCTTCGCAGGTGGAGCGCGCCGCCCAGGGTATCCTCGAACAGGCGCTTTAAAAGGCCGATGGCCTTCTGGGTGTCGTAGAGATTGAGACGGGGGGCATACCCCTGGGGGATGACGGTCTGTAACATGCCGGACACTCCTTTGCAGTACCAGTTGCGCCTTGTTTGCAACCGGGCAAACCGTCCAAACGCAGGGCGGTTCGGCCCCAAAACGGCGCCCGTTTCCATCGTTCCAACAAGGCTAACTGCATTATACCGGAAAAGGAAGGCGCCGTCCAGAGGGAGATTGCCTCCGGACGGCGCGCAGTGTTAGGCGGGAAGCTTCAAAACCTGTCCGGGAACGATGAGATCGGGGTCCGCGATGCGGTTGAGCGGCGCCAGGGCGGCCACGGTGGCGCCGTGTCTCTGGCGATGGCCCAGAGGGTATCCCCCGACGTACAGTATAGGTCACAGCGCCGGGCTCTGTTTCCGTCTCCGGCAGCACGCCGGCGGTGAAGCGCTCTCGGCCGTCCTATGCCGAGCGGCTCATGGATGCTCCTTCCAGAGCTTTTGGCGCACCCGCAGCAGAAAGCAAATGGTCCGCACCACCCAGTCCGCGACCATGGCGATCCATACGCCCACCACCCCCAGCCCCAGCTTGACGCCCAGCAGCCAGCTGCCCACCAGACGCACGGCGGCCATGGATACCATGGAGATGACCATGGGCACCTTTACGTCTCCCGCGGCCCGCAGCGCGTTGGGAAGCGTAAAGGAGAGGGGCCATAGGGCCATAGCGCAGCCGTTGTGGATGAGGATGAGCAGGAAGGCGTACTGCCTGGCCGCATCGGACAGGTTGTAGATGCGCAGGATGAGCGGAAGCAGCAGGAGCAGCACGGCGTTGAGGCCCCAAATGCAGCAGTAGGCGATCTTCACCAGCTTTTTGGTGTAAGCGCGCACCTGCGCCCAGTCCCGTGCGCCTACGCATTGCCCCACCACCGTGATGAGGGCCAGCCCCAGGGCCTGCCCGGGAATGATCCCAAAGCTGTCGATATTGTTGGCCACGGCGTTGGCGGCGATCTGAGCGGTACCGAAGGTGGAAATCATGCTCACCAGCAATACCCGGCCCAGCTGAAACACGCTGTTTTCCAGACCGTTGGGCACGCCGATGCGCAGGATCTTTCCGATGAGCCGCCCGTCCAGGCGAAACCGGAGCAGCTGGGCGACCCGGACGGGATTGCGGCGGCTGTGCATCAGCACCATCATGATCCCGCAGGCCACCCCGCGGGAAACAAGGGTGGCCAGGGCGACGCCCGCCACCCCCATGGAAAACCCGAAGACCAGGATGGCGTTGCCCACCACGTTCAGACCGTTCATCAGGGCGGAGACATACATGGAGGCGCGGGAATTGCCCATGGACCGCAGCAAGGCTGCGCATCCATTGTAGACGGCAATAAAGGGGTAGGACAGGGCGGAGATGACGAAATAAGTAATAGCCCCCTCCATGACCGGAGGCTCCACCTGCCCAAAGAGCACGCCGAGCAGCGCACGGCTGAACAGCAGCACCAGGACCATCAACGCGACGGAGATGGCCGAGACGATGTATACCAGCTGGTTGGCGGAGCGGTTGGCCTGGTCCAGATGCCCCGCGCCGATGGATTGGGCACAGACCACGGCCCCGCCGGTGGCCAGGGCGGCGAAGATGTTGATGATGAGCACGTTGATCAGGTCCACCAGCGCCACGGAGGATACCGCCGCCTCACCGGCGGAGGAGACCATCATGATGTCGGCCATTCCCACCATGACGGCCAGAAACTGCTCGATGATCAGGGGGACAATCAGTTTTTTCAGGGACTTGTTGTCAAACAAAAGCGCAACCATCCTCTCAAAAAAGGCCTTTTGACGACGCCGCCGGCCCGCGCGGTCAGGCGTTGCCAGCAGCCTCCGATAGACAAAGAACAGTATATCGGCTCAGGGCGGCAAGCACAACGGGCAAAACAACCAAAAATGAAGCAATCCTGCGGAAGTCTTGCGTTTTGGGCTGGGAGGCGGTATAATTTGTCCCATCGAAATCAATCGGAAAGCCGAGGAGAAGCCCATGAAAAAAATTCAGATGTCCACCCCTCTGGTGGAGATGGACGGGGACGAGATGACCCGCGTCCTGTGGCAGCAGATTAAGGACGAGCTGCTGCTGCCCTATATTGACCTGAAGACCGAGTATTACGACCTGGGCCTGCCCGAGCGGGAGAAGACCCGGGACCAGGTGACCATCGACTCCGCCGAGGCCACCAAGAAGTACGGCGTGGCCGTCAAGTGCGCCACCATCACCCCCAACGCCCAGCGTGTGGAGGAGTACAAGCTCACTGAGATGTGGAAGTCCCCCAACGGCACCATCCGTGC
>NZ_JALFGV010000147.1:0-15435 GCF_022777125.1 Lawsonibacter sp. | reverse complement strand
CCACCTCCGCCCGGAACGCCCGGGCGGACAGCCTCAGGGCCCCATGGCCCAGGATGATGAGCTGTTCGGTTCCGTCCGAGGTGGCCACCCGCACCCGATGGTACCTGCCCAGCTCGTAGGTAGCCTTCTCAATGTAGGCGTCCGCCGTCTCCGCCTGTTTGGTATATACCACGTAGATGTTATGATACCGGCTCACGTCCTGGGTGGCGCGGGGGACCTTATACGCGTCGAACACCAGGATCACCACGCAGCTGCGGAACCCCTGATAATTGCTCAAAAGATCCATCAGCAGCTGCCGGGCCGCGTCCAGGCTGGCATGTGCCGCATCCTTGAGCTCATCCCAGGCAAAGATGATATTGTATCCGTCCACCAGCAGGTATTCCGGCTCCTCCGGCCGGGACGGCACACTGCGCTTTTCCTGCCGGCTCTCCGTCCGGGGCCGGGCCGGCGGCGGGATGGGGCGCCGCTTCACGGGGCCGTAGGTCCGCTCGAAAATGGCCTGAAGCTCCTGGTCCAGCGCCGCTCCGGCGGCGTAGCTCCCGCCCCGGCGGGCGGGCTGCTCCGCTTCCCGCCCGTCCGGCTCCTCCGTGCCCAGGCGCAGGCCGCTGTCCACATGCATCCGGGCCTTCACCTGGTCCCAGGGCACGCTGAAACCCGCTCCATGGGCGCAGAAAATGGAATCCGCAGGGTTGTCCAGATCCCGGAGGGGGTCATACTCCCGCGCCCTCACGGCGGCCGCCTGCTCCCGGCAGGGCTCGTACCCCCGCAGCGCACACAGCAGCCGTCCGCTCCCCCGGGTATAGGCGGCCACCTCCCGGGCATAGTCCCGCAGGGCGGCTACCGGCGCCGCCCCGGTCAGCAGCACCGACTCCCCCCCGGTCTCGGGCGGCTGCGTCCTGCCGCCCATGCGCTGCAGATCGTGCATGGCCCGGCCCACGCACGCCTGGGGCACCTCCAGGCGAAAGTCGTACCAGGGCTCCAGCAGAACGCTCTCCGCCTCCATCAGGCCCTGGCGCACCGCCCGATAAGTGGCCTGGCGGAAGTCGCCCCCCTCGGTATGTTTTTCGTGGGCCCGCCCGTCTACCAAAGTAATGCGCAGGTCGGTGATGGGCGAGCCGGTGAGCACGCCCAGGTGCTCCTTTTCCTCCAGATGGGTCAGGATCAGCCGCTGCCAGCCCCGCTCCAGCCGGTCTTCGGGGCAGTCGGCGGCAAATTGCAGTCCGCTCCCCCGCTCCAGCGGCTCCAGCAGCAGATGGACCTCCGCATAATGGCGCAGGGGCTCGTAATGGCCCACCCCCTCCACCGGCGCGGCGATGGTCTCCCGGTAGACAATGCTTCCGGGACCGAAGGAGACCGCCAGGCCAAACCGGTCGGCGATCAGGCGCTGCAGCACCTCCAGCTGGACCTCGCCCATAAGCTGAACGTGGATCTGCCGCAGCGAACGGTTCCAGACGATGTGCAGCTGGGGGTCCTCCTCCTGGAGCTGGCGCAGCTTGTCCAGGGCGGCGTGAAGATCGGCCCCTTCCTCCAAGATCACCTGATAGGTGAGCACCGGCTCCAGCTGGGGCGCGGGCGCCGTCCGCTCCGCCCCCAGCCCCTCGCCGGGCAGCGTGCGGCTCAATCCGGTAACGGCGCACACGCTCCCCGCCGGGGCCTGCTCCGCCAGACGGTATTTCTCTCCGGAGTAGAACCGGATCTGATCCACCTTCTCCGACCACACCCGATCCTCCGGCAGTCCGGCCCGCCGGTTGGTCACCAGGTCCTTCACCCGCAGCGTCCCGCCCGTCACCTTCAGCCAGGTCAGCCGCCCCCCCTGGCTGTCCCGGGCGATCTTATAGACCCGCGCGCCGAAATCCGGGCCGTACACGGGCGCAAGGGTATCCCGTTCCAGCACCTCCAGCAGCGCGTCCACCCCCTCCAGACGCAGGGCCGAGCCAAACAGGCAGGGAAACAGCCTGCGCCGGCGGATCAGCTCCGCCGCGTCCCGGTGGCTGAGCTTTCCCTGCTCCAGATAGCGCTCCAGCGCCTCCTCCCCGCACAGCGCGACCTGCTCCCAAAGCGCGGCCTCCGGCTGGCCGAAGTCCACGCATCCCTCGCCCAGCTGCGTCCGCAGCTGCTCCAGCACAGCGCCGCGGTCCGCGCCGGGCAGATCCATCTTGTTGATAAACAGGAAGGCGGGAATGCGGTACTGTTCCAGCAGCCGCCAAAGAGTGCGGGTGTGCCCCTGCACGCCGTCCGTCCCGCTGACGACCAGGACCGCGTAATCCAGCACCTGGAGCGTGCGCTCCATCTCACTGGAAAAATCCACGTGCCCCGGCGTGTCCACAAGGGTGACCTCTGCCCCGGGCAGGGGGAGCCTGGCCTGCTTGGAAAAGATCGTGATGCCCCGCTCCCGCTCCAGCGCCCCGGTGTCCAAAAAGGCGTCCCGGTGGTCCACCCGGCCCAGCTTTTTCAGTTGTCCGCCGCGGTAGAGCAGCCCCTCGGTGAGGGTGGTCTTTCCCGCGTCCACGTGGGCCAGAATACCCACCGCCAATTTCTTCATAGCCGATCGCTCCGTCTTCAAAGGCTCTTTCTTACTATATCATGTCCCGTCGGGGGAATCAATTGTCCCCGCGGCCCCGTCAAAAACAGCGCCGCCCGGCGTTAGTCGGGCGGCGCTGTGATCTCATTCGCCCTGGGCGGGCGGCTGGGGCCGTTCCCCCTTGGGCTTGCCCCGGTAGCGGCGGCGGGGCCGGCGCTGCTTTTTCTCCTCGCCGCCCGCGTTCTCCCCCGGTTCAGCGGGATGAGCCTGCTGAGGGGCGGGGCGTTCCTTGGGACTCTGGGGCTTCTTCTCCCGGGCCGGCTTTGGAGGCTTGGCCGTCTGGGGCGCAGCCTGTTCCGGGTGCCTGGCCGGGGCCTCGGCCGCGTTGCTCCTGCCGCCCCCTTTTCCCCGCCCGCGGCGGCGGGGGCGTGCCTCTCCGCTGTGCTCCTGCTGCTCCGGCGCGGCGGGGGCGTTCACGCCCAGGCTGGACAGGGCTGCATCCAGCGTATCGGAAAGGCGTTTGGGCTCCTCCGCCGGGGTCACCTTGCGCAGCTTGGCCAGCTCCTCCGGGGGTGGGGCCACATAGCCCTCCGGCCGTTTTCCTTTGCCGTTGCGCACCACGCAGATCTCACAGTTATGGAAGCACTTGGGGGAATCCGGCGCATCCTCCAGGCGGACCTTCACCTGTTCCCGCAGCAGGTTCACCTGGGACACCGTCCCCACCCCCTCCGGGGTCTCCACGAAGGATTCATTCTTAGGCATGCGCTTGACCGCGTCCTCGTAGGCCTCCTGCTCGTATTTCAGGCAGCACATCAGCCGCCCGCAGGTGCCGGAGATCTTCGTGGGGTTCAGGGAGAGGTTCTGGGTCTTGGCCATTTTGATGGATACGGGCTGGAACTCATCCAGGAAGGTCGCGCAGCAGAAGGGCTTTCCGCAGATGCCCAGCCCGCCCAGCATTTTGGCCTCGTCCCGCACGCCGATCTGCCGCAGCTCGATGCGGGAGTGAAAGACCCCGGCCAGGTCCTTCACCAGGGCGCGGAAATCCACCCGGCCCTCGCTGGTGAAGAAAAAGAGGATCTTGTTCCCCTCGAAGTTGTACTCCACCTCTACCAGCTTCATATCCAGACCGTGCTGGGCGATCTTCTCCTGGCAGATGAGGAAGGCTTTTTCTTCCTTCTCCCGGTTGCGGCGCACCGTCTCCAGGTCTTTGTCGGTCGCGATGCGCACCAGCTCCCGCAGGGGCTGCACCACCGCCTCGTCCTCCACCATGGTGTTGCTCTGCGAGCACTCTCCGTACTCCAGGCCCCGGGAGGTCTCGATGATGACCCCCTGGCCGCTCTGCACTGCAACGCCCTTGGGGTCGAAGTAATATTGCTTGCCTCCGCTCTTAAAGCGGACGCCGATGATCTCGGTCATAGCGTTCCTCCGAACCGGGCGCGGCGCGCCCGTAGTAAATCAGGAAAACAGCGCGGCAGCCATCCAGCCAGCCAGGTGCCCCGCGCCCACATGGAAGCCGCAGGCGGTACGCAGCCGCTCCAGCTTGTCCACCGCCGCCGTCAGCTCCCGGGCGCTGCGCGCGCCGGCGGCCTGCCGCGCGGCGGCCTGCCTGCGTGCGTCGGTCTCGTCGGTGCGGCCCACGGCGCAGCACAGAGCACAGCGCAGCAGCTGCACGCTCTCTTCCAGCAGGGCGCACAGCTTGTCCCGGTCCCACTTTTCCAGCCCGACGCACAGCTCCAGCAGGCCCCGTTCATCCCGCTGGGCGAACCGCTCCAGCAGGGCCAGCGCCGTATCCGTCACGGCCTCGTCCTCCGCCTGCACGCCCTCCAGCTCCGCCACGGCCCGGCCCAGCAGGCCCTCGCACCGCCCGGCCAGCGCCTGCAGCTGGGCTGCGGGCCGGTCCGGGTACGCCTCCCGCAGCCAGGAAAGCGCCTGCTCCTGCGTGACGGGCGAGAGGGCCAGGACCTCGCAGCGCGAGCGCACCGTAGGCAGCAGCGCGGCGGCATTATCGGTAAGCAGCAGAAAGGCGGCATAGGCCGGCCCCTCTTCCAGCAGCTTGAGCATGGCGTTCTGGGCGCTGGCGTTCATCGTCTGGGCATTTTCGATGACATAGACCTTGCGCTGCGCCTCGTTGGGCCGGATATACGCATCGCTGCGCAGCGCGCGCACCTGTCCTACCGTAATATCCTTCCCGTCATCCCCCACCCAGCGCACGTCCGGGTGGATCCCCTGCTGCACCTTGCGGCAGGGGGTGCAGTTCCGGCACGGGCGCTCCCCCGCTCCGGTGCAGACCAGCGCAGCGCAGAGCAGCCGGGCCAGGGTATGCCGCCCCGAGCCCCGCTGCCCGCTGAGAATGTACGCGTGGGACAGGCCCCGCCGGGCGGTTTCCAGCTCCAGCTGCCGCTTCAGAGGGGCGTTGCCCGCCAGCCGTGACAGGTCCATCAGACCCGCTCGAAGCGCTCGATATCCACCACGAAGATGGTGGCCCCGCCCACCACGACCTCCACGGGCATGCTGGGATAGTACCCGTAGCTCATCTCGGTGGTGGTCGGGATCATCTGCTTGCGGCTGTGGGAGTGCTCCCGGATGATATCGATGACGGACTGGACCTTTTCCTCGTCCACGCCCACCAGGATCGTGACGTTCCCGGCCATGAGGAAGCCGCCGGTGGTCGCCAGCTTAGTGGAGGAGAACCCCTTCTTGGTGAGGGCCTGGGTGACGGTGTTGGCGTCGTCATGGTTGATGATGGCAAGGATCAGTTTCATTGTTATCCCTCCTTGGCGGAAGACGGCCCTCCGAACAATGTACACACACGCATCAGTGGACGACCTGGATATCTTCTACCATATTATAACCGATTCGCTCGAAATATGCGACAGTTTTTTTCTCGATCCGCTCTCCCGGGGCCACGATGGGTATCCCGGGCGGATAGGGGGCCAGGTGCTGGGCGCAAACCCGCCCGGCGGCGGCGTGCAGGGGCAGCGTTTCCCGGCGGGCGAACAGGGCCTGCCGGGGCGTCAGGACCGCCTCCGGCGGAGGGGGCGGCGGGGGCAGACGCCGGCGGCCGGCCGGCAGCGTGTCCAGCGCCGCGGTCAGGCGTGCGAGGTCCTCCGGCGTATCCATGCACGTGAGGATACACAGGATATGGCCCCGGTCGGCCAGCTCCACATAGATCCCCGCTTCCTCCAGCCGGGCCCGGGTGGCAAGGCCGTCCGGGGTACACAGCACGAAGCGGCACGGATCCAGCGGTGCGTCGGACGGGCGCAGGGCGGGATAGCGGGCGCGCAGGCGCTCCACCGCAGCCGCCGTCTTCCGATAGGCCCGCTCCCCCGTCTCCTCCATCCAGGCCCGGCACACGTCCAGCGCGGCCAGGAACACGTAAGACGGGCTGGAACTGCCGTAAAGCGCCGCCGCCCGGCGCAGCGCCTGCTGCGGGAAGCGGTCCGAAGAAAACAGCAGGGCGGTCTGTCCCGGCGCGGGCAGCGTCTTGTGGGCGGAGACCACCGCCAGGTCCGCGGCGGAAAGATCCCAGTCTCCCAAAAAAGGGAGATGGGCCCCGTGGGCCGCATCCACCACCAGCACGCAGCCCCGGGCGTGGGCCGCCGCCGCCAGGGCGGGCAGGTCGGAGCACACGCCGTAGTAGGTGGGACTGGTAAGAAACACCGCGCGCACCTCCGGGTGGGCGGCAAGGGCCGCGTCCACCGCAGCCGGCGTCACCGGGCCCGCCGCGCCGGGCCCCTCCAGCCAGGGCCGCTCCAGCCAGACGGGGCGCAGGTCCAGCAGCGCCAGCGCGTTATAGGCCGAACGGTGGCTGTCCCGGTCCAGCAGCACGCCCTCCCCCGGCGCGCAGGCCAGGGTCAGGGCGCAGAGCACCCCCTGGGTGGAGCCGCCGGTGAGGAACAGGCAGTTGGGCAGCCGGAACCGGGCCGCCCACAGCGCTTCCGCCGCGCCGATGGGCCCGCCGCCTGCAAACAGATCGCCGGTGGGCCCCAGTTCCGTAACATCCAGCGCCGCCAGCCCCGCCAGCTCCGGCGCGGGCAGGGGCTTGCCCTTATGCCCCGGCATGTGCATACGCAGGGCGTCCTGCCCGGCAAACGCCCGCAGGGCGTCATACAGCGGCGTAGGCCCCATGGGCGTCCCTCCTGACTGCAAAGGCTCGAATTAAAATGAGTATAGCAGAAAACCGTCCCCACCACAAGAGCGCACTGCGCCCTTCCTGCAAAAACAGCCGCTCAGGACCATGGTCCTGAGCGGCTGGAGGCTGCCGAAACGGCAAGGGCCCGTTCCGGCGGCGGGGCAAATCTGTTTTGCCGTCTCCGGGACGGCGAGCGCCTGTCGCGCAGTAAAGCAGCGCTCTCTTTTTCGGTCAGTCCTTTTTCCTGTTCAGCACGGCCATACACTCGATTTCCACCAGGAATTCCGGACGGGCCAGGCAGCCCGCCTGCAGGATGGTGCTGGCGGCGGGATGCTCCGCCAGCTCGGGGGCGTATTCCTGATAGAACTTCAGCTCCGTGGCGCGCATGACCGGGTAATCCTTGATGTCCTTGAGCATGATAAACGTTTTGAACACGTTCTCCAGGCAGCTGCCCGCCTCCTCCAAGACCTGCTTCATCTTGCTCAGGGCCACCCACATCTGATCCTGCATGGTGTTGGTGGTGCAGCTGCCGTCCTCAAACTTCTGGGCGGTCATCCCCGACACATACACGATGTTGTCCACCACCACGGCGTTGGCGTAGATGGGGGTGCCGGGCGCAACGTTGGGATACTTCTGTTCCACGCCCTTGACAAAACAACCGTATTTCTTGATCTCGCTTTCCATTGTAGAACCTCCATTTTCAAGTCTGTGGCGTTTCATGCCGCAAGCGCCCACGAAACGCGCTGTGCGTATTTTCTGGCGCTATTGTATGTCTCAGCGCAGCAGCTCGCCCACCTTAGCCATATCGTCGCAGCGCTCCACATTGGCCAGAAGGTCAGCAACCTGCTCCAACTTGTCTCCTCTGAGCGTGGGTGCCGCCTGGATACGGAAGCGGTCTTTGAATTGCTCGGGCGTCATCATCATCCGCGGATGACCCAGGTGGCCCTCCATCGTCTCGGAATATTCCTTGCCGCTGAAGGTCTTGATGGTAACGGTAATGACGGGATGGCGTCCCTTTTGGAAGTTTTTGAAACACTGCGGCATATAGAGCATGTCACTGTTTCCGCCGTGGATCTTGGCGGCCAGCGCAAGGATTTCCGAATCTTTCAGTTTGGTCTCGTCACACCAGTTGGCACCCGGGGTATGATCCAGGATCAGGCAGGCCAGCATGTAAGGGATGCTGAACTGTGCCTGCATCATGGAGGAATAGCCATCAGGAGAGTAGTACATACGCAGATACGTAGGCGGATCAACAATGATTTCTGCGATATCGTCTTTTTTGATATCATGCTCGGTCAGCAGCCTGTCCGTCAACTCCAGAGGCGTCTGAATCCACATATTGGCCGGCCAGTGCTTCAGCAGAGTTTCCATGGTCAGCCAGCGTTTGCCCAAGTCCTTGGTGTACCACTCAGGGAAGGGTGAGACGCACATATGATTTTCAAAGCTCCAAGGATCGTCCAGGGCGTCCATATAATTGGAAATTCCCAGCTTTGCGTTCATCGCGCTGACTACTCCGTCCATCGAGCGGTAGCCATGCTCGTAGTGGTACGCGTCCGACATGGTGATGTGGTGGAGCTGACCTGGAATGGTGCAGTTGGTGGCGCCAAAACCGATGGCCTGATTGACCTGCTCGGCATTCAGTCCATAGAGCTTGGCGGCAGGGATCACCCCGGCGAAAATCTGCCAGGAAGTCAATCCCCAGCCTTTGTAGTTTGGCCAATTTTCCGGGGGCTGTACCGCCATGGCAATGCGCTGATAAACCTCATAGGCCGCCACGATGGCAGTGATGTAATCCTTTCCGCTCTTATGTTCGGCCTCTGCCACGGCAAAGGCCACAGGAATGATGCTGGCGGACGGATGTCCGGTCCAGGAACAGTCCTCCCAGTCCAGCGCGTCGGCCAGAGTGCTGTTGCAGAAGGCAGCGCCCACTACAGAGGACTTGCACCCCGTGGTCCAAAGGGTGGCTCCGCCCTCGCTGACTGCGCCGCCGGTAAACTTGCCCAGCGCTACACTGCGATCAGCGATGGGGGTGCCCTTCGTGGCCAGCCCCACGCCCACCGTCTGCATTGCGATGAATTTGGCCCGTTCCCGTACTTCGGCGGGAATATCCTCATACTTCAGATCGGCCGTAAACCGGGAGAGGGTATCGGTATAATTTGTTTTGATCTGATCTGCGTTGACACGGAAGCCCATGTCTTCACCTTCCTCCTAAAAAATGATTTTTTGGTCTCAGCGGTGCAGAGGCTTGGTCATCTCCGCTACATCCAGGCCTGCTTCCCACAGGGACGAGCCGACCTATCTCCTGCTTCAAACGCTCACTGCACAAACAGGCCTGTCATTTCATCAAGCCGGGTAGGAACAGGGATATCTGAGGTACAAAACAAATGAACAGGGTCATGGCAATCAGGATGATGATGTAGGGTACGATGGATTTTGCCACAAATCCGAAGGATTTCCCCGACACCTGCATGGTAACAAACAGATTGGTCCCAAAGGGCGGTGAGATATAGCCGATCTGAGAGGCCAGGATCGCCATGATGCCGAAGTGGATCAGATCCACATTGTACATATTCAGCAGGGGGACCAGGATAGGCGCCAGGATGACGATGAGTGCAATGGTATCCATAAAGCAACCTGCGATGAACAGGATGATCATAACCACCAAAACCAGCATGAACTGGGAGCTGACCATGCCGGAGATCACCTCCACCACCAGGGCCGGAATCTGCTTGACGGTGATCAGGTAGCTCAGGGCAGTGGCCGTGCCGATGATCAGCAGCAAAGATGCCGACTGTACGATCCCCCTATAGAAGTATCCCACCATATCTTTCAGCTTCAGGGTATGGTAGACGAACTTCTCGATCAGCAGCACGTAAACGGTAGAGATGGCCGCCGCCTCGGTAGGCGTAGCCCAGCCCGTGTAAATGGAGCCCAGCACAATGAGGGGGAACATCAGCGCCGGGATGCCTTGCATAAAGATCTTGACGGCCTCCCGGGCAGAGTACTTTACACGGGAACCCAACTTTTTGGTAGAGCATCGGACAAACACATACACACACCAGGCCAGCGCCAGCAGGATCCCGGGCACAAAGCCGGCCATGAACTGCTTGCCGACCGAGGTCCCCATAGCCACACAGAACATGACCATCGGCGCGCTGGGCGGGATCAGGATTCCCAGCGAACCGCCGGAACAGACCGCGCCCACGCTCATGTCTTCCGGGTAGCCCTGCTCCTTCAGTGCCGGAATCATCAAGCTGCCTACCGCCACCACCGTGGCCATTGAGGAACCGCTGATGGCGGCAAAGAACGCGCAGGTGGCGATGGTCGCGATCACCGGCCCGCCAGGCAGCCGCCCAAAAATCACATTCATGCATTTGACCAGGCTCTCGGATGTCTTTCCGCGGGAGGCGATGGTCCCTGCCACGATAAAAAAGGGTACCGCCAAAAGCGTTGTGGAGTCCAGACCGGTAAACAGCTGCTGCGAAATGACCAGCAAACTGGTGGGCGTATACATCAGTACGCCGCCGGCCGCGCACATCATAACCACAGCATAGATGGGCACGCCGATCACCAGCAGGACAAAAAAGCCAATAATGACAGCCATTACTTCTCAGCTCCTTCCTTGGACCGTGTCACATCCGCATCCGCTTTGCCGGAGCTGCGAAAGTCCGCGACCATTAGGATTGTATGGATCAGTGAGCGAAGCGTCATACCGCAGAAGCCGATCGGAATAAATGCAAAGAACACATAGACCGGTACGTGCAAAGTAGCGGTCATCGCACTGATCTTGAGCATCTTGCCCAGCTGTCCAAAGGCATAGTAAGTCATCACGGCGAGGAAAATCGTTAAGACCACCGCTGCAATCAGTTCCAGAACCAGCTTTGCCTTTCCCTTGAGCATTCCGACGACCATATCCATTCGTGGGTGGAGCCGGTCACTGGTGGCAATGGCGGAGCCGATAAAGGTGCAGACCACCAGGATGTATCGGTTGAGCTCTTCCAGCCAATTGAAGCTGAAGCCAAACAGCTTCCGCCCCAGCACATTAACGACCACCATTACCGTGGCAAAAAAGAAGATCACAAACAGGAAATACTTTTCCGCAGTGGAAAACACGCGGTAAGCCTTCTTCAAGGCGTTCATATGTCTCATCTCCCCTCGCGTCAACCAAGCGCGGCCTTTGCCGCCTTGGTTGCGGCCGGGGCAGGAGCCTCTCGTTCGCCGCAAGGCGGCTCCTGCCCTAATCGCTGTCCCTTGCGCAACCCCTTACCGCATGGAGTCCACAAATTCCATAAACCAGTTATAGAAGTCTTCGCCGATCACGCCGCTGTACTTCTCATACAAGGGCTGGGAGGCATCGATCCAGGCCTGGCGCTGCTCCTCGTCCAGATCGATTATGGTAACGCCCTTCTCGGCAATCGAATCAGAAGCCTCCTGAACGTAAGGAACCAGTTCTTCCAAAAGGGCAGGATAGGTGTCCTTCCATGCCTGACGGATAGACTCCTGGGTCTCCTTGGTCAGAGAATTCCAGACATCCAGATTCATCACAGCGTGCTGGCCGTGATAGACATGGTAAGTATTGGTGGTGTAATCTACGACTTCGTAGAATTTCATGGTCAGATTGCCGTCGTTGGAGTTCTCAACGCCGTCCACGACGCCCTGCTGCAGCGCCGTATAAACCTCGCCATAGGAGATAACCGAACTGCCGAAGCCCCACAGGGCCATCATATCGGTATAGATGGAGCCGTCCATAACGCGCAGGACTTCCCCGTTTGCGTCAGCGGGAGTGTACACCGGTTTATCTGTGGAAATATTGCGTGGAATCGCAAGATCTACACCCAGATACTGCAGACCGACGGCATTGGCAACCTCATTCATCTTTTCATAATACTCGTCGGAGGAAATCACCTTGTTGAAATGCTCCAAACTATCGAAGGCGAAGGGCAGGCACAGAATGTTGAACTCCGGCAGGACCGTTGCGATCACGTTGGGCGAAATCGACGCCTGTGTGATCGTACCGGAAAGGACGCCCTCCAGCGCCACCTTCTCATTGCCCAACGTGCTGTTGGGGTAGTACTCATAGGTCACAGCGCCGCTGGTGTACTCGCTGATCAGGTCGCCGATGTGCATATGCCACTTCTCATCCATACTTCCGGAGGGCGGGGTGAAGGCCCACTGAAGGGTGACCGGATCCTGCGCCGCGCCGCTGGGCGCACTGCTTTCCGGTGCTCCGGTCTCGGGTGCGCTGGTCTGGGGAGCCTGGGACTGTGTTGTGGTACCGCCGCCGCAGGCGGCCAGTATCGTGAGCATGAGGGCAAGCGTCAGGATCAGGGCAACAGCTTTCGAGATCTTCTTCATTTTTGTTCCTCCTTTTATTTCTTTTACCATGATACCTTCTTAATCTCCCGTGAACAAGTATCCATTCATTTCCTCAGGGGTGCTTCCGGTGATCCCCAGATCCCACAGTTTCAGCCCCTTGGCAAAGTAGTTCTCCCCATTGATCGCACCGGCGACCTGGACCAGCGCATGTACGGTGGGTGTTGGGATGCCAAGCCGCTCTCCCAGCTGCATCAGAATGGAGTCTCCGATGGTGGCGTCCTCCACCACATAGCGGTGCTTCATGCTGCTGGGGCCTGCCAGACTGCGGAAACAGTCCAGCTCCGGATACTTATCATACTGGGAAACGTGTTCCATATGCTCCGTATGGATCACCATCTTGTATCCCATGGCATCCATGATCCGCTTCTTTTCCGCCTCCACCGTTTTCTGGCAGCGAAGCACGCCGGCAGACAGGCCGTCCTGATACAGCGCGAAGTTGGGGTTGCGTTCCACCGCGCAGGTGTTCAGGACCGCTCCAGCCAAGTGGATAACCACATTGGGGGCGTTGAGCGCGGTTTCAAAGACGTTTTTAGCCTCTTCACAGTCATAGAACTGCGAAAAACGCTCCATCAGCCTTTTGTTATCCCGGGCCGGGAAAGCCGCCACCATCTTCGCCTGATACCGCCCTGCGGCAATGCCCACACCCTCTCCCAACATACGGCAGGAAAACAGATTGCCCAGCGTCTCCCCCACCACTGCCTTGCATTCCGGTCCAAATACCTGCTTGAACACGATAGAGCCAAAGTTGCCGGCAGAAAATACGATAACGGTATCGTTTCTCACCAGGGGTTTCAGTTCCTGGGCCAGCTTTTTATGCCGCCAAGCTACCATGGAGACGAGGATCAACTCCACGCCTTCTACCGCCTTGGCCAAATCGTCCGTAATCTGCGTCAGTTTGGCAAATCCATTGAGGCCCAGCCCGGTCATCTTCACCCCGCCTCTGCGGAGTATGCCGTCTATATTCTCGCTCCAGTAGGCTTTCTCTTCATACAGGTTGACTGAATATCCCCGCAGCGTAAGCTCGGCCGCGATGTAACAGCCTGTCCCTCCGCCTCCTAATACTGCTACCTGCGCCATTCCAATTCACTCCAAATCCGAATTAACGTTTTGCTGCGCACATTACAGGGTAAACAGCTTTCCAAGACCCACATCGTCCTTAATGGACAAGCTGCGCAGCGCCCCCCAAAGAGAAGCTTGATTGCTCGTAACGACCGGCAGGCCGAAATCCCGTTCCATCATATTGATGCCATGGGCAATACCCAAGCCCGTGCAACTGACAAAAATGGCGTCCGCCGCTGGGTTCAGAACCTCTTTGGTCAAGTGATACATCTGCCGCAAAGGCGTACGCGGCATCAGGTCCGGATCCAGGTTTTGAAGGCCCTCGATGTTCAGGACCTCAAAACCGTTGTCCTCCAGAAATTTTTTCTCAATTTCATTGACCCTGTCGACATAAGGCGTAGCGACCACGACCCGTTTGGCCCCCAAGGCTTTCAGCGCCATAAGAACGGCCGAAGAGGTGGTCAGCGCCTTGGCACCGCATTGGCCCTCCATCCGTTTGATGAGTTCCAGATCATAGCCGAACCCCCCAATCAGGCTTCCGCTGGTGCACCCAAACAGTACGAGATCCGGGTGGGCGGTTGCCAAAAGCTTGGCGGCGCTGTCGATCCGACCGCCCATTTCCCTGAGCCCTTCCGGGTCTACGCGCTCAAAAAGCACTCTCTGTGTCATTACTGTTACGCCCTCCGGCGCATATTTATGGAACTCGTACTCTGGATTGGTACCGTTTCCCGGCATGATCAAGCCGATCCTCGCCCGCCAGCCGCAATACATGATTTACCCCCTCCTTATCACTTTGCACAAATCCAGCATCCCGTTCGGCACGTTCATCATAACATCTTCCAATTGAAAAGAGAAATAATGAAACGAAATCATGAGTTCAGATTAATTCCTTCAAATTATTAATCCGCTTTGTCCGGTAAGGACGGGCGTGGGGCAAAGGGTGCCGCGGTCTGATGCCGCCCCCTTCCATCCAGGTGAACCAGCGGTTTACCCCTGCCGGTTCAGCATTCTCCATCCCCCTTGGCTTGGGGGCGCGCTCTGGTCTGCCGGATCACTCACCTGTCCGCCATCCGGTATCTTACGCTTCCTTTTTGTCCTCTATTTTCCAGTACCTTTTCCTCAAAGATGCGCAATCCCATTTGACGAACTTGCGCCATGTGGTATAATAACAATCAATCATGAGCCTTGCCGCCGCTTGACTATGGGAGGGGTCCGGTTATGTTTCTTCAGGAAATACAGTGCTTCGTTGCCGTGGCCGAGTGCCTGAATTTTACCACGGCGGCCAATCGCCTTTATATCTCTCAGCCCGGCCTGAGCAAAATCATCTCCAACCTGGAAAACGATCTCAAGGTGCATCTGTTTATCCGCAGTACCCGAAGCGTTCGTTTGACGGAGGCAGGAGAACAGTTTCTCGTAATCTGCCGGGACTTTATCCGGCAATGCGAGGCCCTCAATTCCCACAATCCGCAAGACAGCCTTTCCCTCACAGGCAGCTTAACAATCGGTATAGGAGACTTAAACGAGAATCGCTATCTCCCACAGATCATCAATGATTTTACCGGACGCCATCCGCTGTGTAACTTGTCGATCCGGCGCTATAACCCGGAGGAATTGCTGGATGCGGTGAGCACCGGAGAAGCGGATTTTGGGGTGGTGATTTCTTACGCTGTTCCCGCCAAGGGCTTTCAATCCCGGGTATATTACCCTTCCCCTTTGATGCTGGTAGTACCACCCAGCCATCCGCTGGCAAATCGTGACGTGGTACGGATCAGCGAACTCAGGGATGAAAGCTTTCTCTCCATTTACCGCAACTCCAGCCGCGCAGTCAACCGTATCCAGGAGATCTGTGCCAAAGGCAACTTCCGGCCCAAAATTGTGAAAGAAACCAACTCTTTGAGCACTATGTTCATGCTCATTGCCGCAGGCATGGGAGTAAGCATCCATTTCCTGCTCCACAAGGATTCCTGTAATTACGATCTGCGCTTTATTCCCCTGGATTTTGAGGGCAGTCAAAACGAAATTCTGGAGGATGGGGCCGCTCTGATTTGGAAGAAGGGCAACCCCAATCCAGCGGCGCCGCCTTTCATCGACTGTATCAACAGCTTTATGAACAGTAATCAGCTGAGCCTTTCCAATTGAACTTCATAAAAGAGTCCGTGGGAACAGCTGAACTGCCCCAGGTTGTGCGGACCGTACAAAAAGGGACCCTGGCAGGAACTATTGAGTGTTATGTGGAGAGGCGCCGCGCAAGCGGCGCCTCTCCAGTCTTTAGCTGAATGCGCTCATGGTTGTAAAAGTGGATATAGCGGTCAATCCTCTCGTTGGCTTCAGAGAAAGCCGCCGGTTT
>NZ_JALFGV010000072.1:0-24109 GCF_022777125.1 Lawsonibacter sp. | reverse complement strand
ACGCCGCCGGACCCCGCGGGGGCCGGCGGCTTCCGGTTGTTCCCCGGGCGTCCGCTCCGCCCGGATGGGGCCACGCCGGCTCATACCGCATGCCCCCGCTCCCGCAGCACCGCCGCCATGGCCTCGCGATGGGTCCCGGTGACGGCCTGCATCCACTTGAGCAGCACGGAGTCGCTGACACATTGGTACTGGCCCTTTAACCGGTCCAGATCCTCTGTTTGAGTCAGGGAGCGCCCCTGTTCCGCGGTTTTGCGATCCATTTGCCCTCATCTCCTTGAGAATATATTTATTAATATAACATAAATTACTATAGATGTAAATATAGCCTTCGGTTTTTGCTATTGTTATAACAAAAACGGGACGAGGTATTTTTATGGAGATAGGAAAGCGCATCGCCGCGCTCCGGGAGACGAAAGGATGGACCACGAATCGGCTGGCCAACCAGTGCGGACTGTCCCAAAGCTTCCTGCGGTCGGTGGAGCTGGGCGAGAAGGGGATCTCGGTGGAGAGCCTGTCCTTGCTGTGCGATGCGCTGGGCGTCTCGCTGAAGCAGTTTTTTGACCAGCCCTCGGGGCAGGACACAGAGCGTGAGGCCCTGCTCCGGCAGGTGGACCGGCTGACGCCCATTCAGCGGCAGGCCCTTTCGGTCTTTTTGGGGACCCTGCTGGGCGAGCGATGACACGGCCCCGGCCGCGCCGCAGACTTGCGGCGCGGCCGGGGCCGTGGTTTGGAGCAAGGGCGCGCTTACCCGTCTTCCCGGGCGGTGATTTGGATGTTCAGCTCGTCTAATTGCTTGGGTTCCACAAAAGAAGGCGCGCCCATCATCAGGTCCTGGGCGTTCTTGTTCATGGGGAAGGGGATGACCTCGCGGATGGAGTCCTCCCCGGAGAGGAGCATGACCATCCGGTCCACGCCGGGGGCGATGCCCGCGTGGGGGGGCGCTCCGTAGGTGAAGGCGTTGTACATGGCGGGGAACTTGGCCTTTACATCCTCCTCCCCCAGGCCTACCAGCTGGAAGGCCTCCACCATGATCTCAGGGTCGTGGTTGCGCACCGCGCCGGAGGAGAGCTCCACGCCGTTGCATACCAGGTCGTACTGATAGGCGGTGATGGTCAGGGGATCCACCGCTCCCGCGGCGGCACGCTTCAGGATCTCCAGACCGCCGTTGGGCATGGAGAAGGGATTGTGGCAGAACTCCAGCGCCCCGGATTCCTCACCGATCTCATACATGGGGAAATCCACGATCCAGCAGAATTCGTAGCGCTCCCGGTCCATGTGGCCGGGGCAGAAATTGCCCAGCTTATTGCGCAGTACGCCGGCGGTCTTTTGGGCGGTGAGGCGCGTTCCGGCGGTAAGGCCCACAAAGCAGTTTGGCTGCAGGCCCAGGGCGCGGATGACCGCGTCCTTTTTCTCCTGCACGAACTTGGAGATGCCGCCCACCAGCTCGCCCTGCTCGTCTAGGCGGAACCAGTAGGCCTTCTCCCCGGCCTGGACCTCCACATCGGCGCACAGCTGGTCGATCTGCTTGCGGGTACCGGAAAAATCGGACACCACCACGGCCTTCACAGTGTTGCCCGCAAAGGGGCCGAAGCCGCAGTCCGCGAGCAGTGCGGTGGCGTCGGCAACGGTCAGGTCGATCCGCAGGTCGGGCTTGTCGGAGCCGTATTTCTCCATGGCCTCAAGATAGGGGATGCGGGTAAAGGGGGCGTCGGAGGCTATGCTGTAGGTGCCGTACTGGGCAAAGATGGGGGGCAGCACCTGCTCCAGAACGGCAAACACATCCTCCTGCCCGGCAAAGGCCATCTCCAGGTCCAGCTGGTAAAACTCGCCGGGGGAGCGGTCGCCCCGGGCGTCCTCGTCCCGGAAGCAGGGGGCGATCTGAAAGTACTTGTCGAAGCCGGAGGCCATCAGCAGCTGCTTGAACTGCTGCGGGGCCTGGGGCAGCGCGTAGAACTTGCCGGGGTGCTTCCGGCTGGGCACCAGGTAGTCCCGGGCGCCCTCCGGGGAGGAGGCGGTAAGGATGGGGGTGGTGATCTCCAGGAAGCCCTGCTCGGTCATGGCGCGGCGCAGGGCGGAGACCACATGGCAGCGCAGGATGATATTGCGCTTGACCGCGGGGTTGCGCAGGTCCAGGTAGCGGTATTTGAGCCGGGCGGACTCGTCGGCCTCCCGGCTGCGGTTGACTTGGAAGGGCAGCTCGTTGTGGCGGCAGCGGCCCAGCACCTCCACGCGGGCGGGGATCACCTCCACGTCGCCCGTGGGCAGTTTGGGATTCTTGGAGTCCCGTTCCCGCACCACGCCTTCGACCGCCAGGGTGGATTCCTTGTTCAGGTCTTTGAACATGCGCAGGGTCTCCTCGTTTTCAATGACGAGCTGGGTCACCCCGTAGAAGTCCCGCAGCACCGCGAAGGCAAAGCTGCTGCCCACCTCCCGCAGATTTTCCAGAAAGCCGGCCAGCCTGACGGTCTGGCCCACATGCTCCATGCGCAGCTCTCCGCAGGTGTGGCTGCGGTAGGAATTGGCCGTATGGCCCATGAAAATCAACTCCAATTCGTATAATCAGCTAAAAATATAACGCGATATCATCAAAGGGGTGCGCCGCCCCGCAGGTCGATGAGGGTGCTGTAGAAGACCTGCACGTCAAAATTCTGATAGGCGGCGGTACCGATCCGCTCACTCACATCGAGGTGATCCATGGCGTATTGGAGCACGTCCTCCCGGTAGGTCAGGTCCCCATGGAGGTTGTTCCAGTTGAAGTCCATATAGCCGCCTTTGCACTGCCCCTCCAAAAAGCGGATGCGCTCCATGACCAGGGGCAGGAACTCCCTGGCGGTGACGGTGCGCCCGTCCAGGGAGAAGAGCACGGTAGCGGGCTCCATCCCGGCGGCCTGGAAGGAGCGCGCGTCGGCGGGGGTGAAGGACTGCCGCTGGGCGGTGCGCACGATGCGGGAGACCATGGCGGCGCATTCCGCCCGGGTAAGGGTCTTGCCGCCGGAGAAGGTGCCGTAGTCGTCCACGCCGGTCAGGATCCCCGCGTTGTAGAAGCGCAGCACGGCGGCGTCGCTGGTGTCGGGCAGGGCGGTGATGGTGTTGATGGGCTCCAAAAGCTCGTCGGTGAGCACGGCGGAGAGCATTTGCACAAATTCCAGCCGGGTGGCGTTTTTGGCGCCGTCGGGCAGGCTCACGCCCAGACCGGACAGGTAGTCCATGGATTGCTGGTACCAGGGGAGGGAGGGATCGGTGGAAGGGGCGGGGAGCACGGCGTCGTTCACGGTGGCGTGGATACGCGCGGCAATGGCCGCCACCTCGCCTGCGGTGAGCACCTTATTGGGCTGGAAACCGGCGTTGGTGCCGTTCATCAGGCCGACCCGGTAGCAGGTATTGACGGCGGAATAGAACCAGTCCCGCTCCAGCACGTCGGTAAAGCCACGATAGGTCTGCTTGTCGGGGAAACGGTTCTCCACGCTCACGGCCAGGGCGGGGACGCTCAGGGACAGGCACAGGGCCAGGGACAGGATCATACACACGAGCCTTTTCATTGGTTGGTTCCCTCCGGTTCTAAAATAGGCGTGCCGCCCTGCCGGGCGGTCAGGCCGGTTTGGATCAGGAGCACGGCCTCGGCCGGGGAGAGGGTCTGCTGCGCGCCGGAAAAAAGGTCCTTAACGGTGACCTTCCCGGCGTTCACCTCGTCCTCCCCCAGGAAGACCGCGTAGGGGATCGAAAGCTTGTCCGCATAGGCCAGCTTCTGCTTGAACTTCTTCTTCTCGCCGTGCAGCTGCGTCCGGATGCCCGCATCCCGCAGGGTGGTGGCAAAGGAGATGGCGGGGGAGAGGTCCTCGGTCATGGGCAGGATCAGCGCGTCCGCCGGGGCGGTGAGCAGGTGGTCGTTCAGGTAGCCCTGATCCTCCAAAACGAAGAACAGACGGGTCAGACCGATGGAAATGCCTACTCCGGGCAGTTGTTTATCGGTGTAGTATTCCGCTAAGTTATCATAACGCCCCCCGGAACAGATGGAACCGATCTCCGGGTGGTCCAGCATGACGGTCTCGTAGACCGTGCCGGTGTAGTAATCCAGGCCCCGGGCAATGGTCAGGTCCACCGTAAAGTGGTCTTCCGGAACGCCGAAGGCGGACATGGAGCGGACCACGGTGTTCAGCTCCTCCACACCCTGATCCAGGAGCGCGCTGCGCCCCTTCAAGGCCGCCAGGGAGGCCAGCGGGTCGGCGGTGGAGAGCAGCTCCAGCAGCTGTCCGGCGGTGGCGGCGGGGACGGCGAAGTCGTCCACGAGGATGGCGCGTACCTGTTCCGCGCCGATCTTCTCCAGCTTGTCGATGGTGCGCATCACGTCCGCGCTCTGCCGCTCCAGCCCCAGCAGGGCAAACAGCCCGCCCAGCACCTTGCGGTTGTTTACCCGGATCTTAAAGCGCTTCAGCCCGAGGGCGGTGAACGTTTTATAGATGATGGAAGGGATCTCCGCCTCGTTGAGGATGTCCAGGCTGCCGTCTCCAATGACGTCGATGTCGGCCTGATAAAATTCCCGAAAGCGGCCCCGCTGGGCCCGCTCTCCCCGGTAGACCTTGCCGATCTGGAACCGGCGGAAGGGAAAGGCGAGTTCGTTCTGGTGCAGGGCCACGTATTTGGCCAGCGGGACCGTCAGATCAAAGCGCAGGGACAGGTCGGTGTCCCCCTTGGTAAAGCGGTAGATCTGCTTTTCCGTCTCGCCGCCGCCCTTGGCCAGCAGCACCTCGCTGGCCTCGATCAGGGGGGTGTCCAGCGGGGTGAAGCCATAGAGGGAGTAGGTGCGGCGCAGGGTCTCCACCATGCGCTCAAACTGTACCTGCCGCTCCGGCAGCAGCTCCAGAAAGCCGGAGAGGGTGCGGGGTTTCAATTTTGCCATTGGGGTATCCTCCTTTATGAACCGTATCCGGCGGGCGCCGGAACGCCGCAGGCGCGGCGTCAAGGGATTCTGCAAAGAGCCTGCGCCCGCCCGGAATGACCTTAAAAAGGCGCTCTCATCCCGTATCACGGGACGAAAGCGCCTGCTTTCGTGGTGCCACCCATGTTCAGCGGCCGCAGAGCCGCCCTTTTGCTCCGGTTACGGGGAGCGGGCCGTGTATGTCTCCATACCCGCTGCTGAGGCCGTCTTTCCCCCGGTCCTTGCCGTAAACGCTTTCAGCCATGGCGTTTTTCTCTGTCCGGCGGTATCCGGGCTACTCATGCCCCGTCGTCGCGGTGCTATTGATGGTATCTCATTTTCCGAAAAAAGTCAAGAGAACGGCGCGCTTTCCCGCATGCTCCGCCGCGCCGCCGCAGGCGGCGCCGGGAGCATGCGCTCTGGTTACGCGGTAAAGGGCTTTGTTTTGGGGTTGATGATATCCCGCCAGTCCAAGTCGCCCCGCTCCAGGCCGTGGATGAGCATCTCGGCGGTGGCCACGTTGGTGGCGAAGGGAATGTTGTACTGGTCGCACAGGCGCGTGATATAGTTCAGGTCCGCATCCAGGTCGTTGGACTGAGGATCGGAAAAGAAGAGGACCATATCGATCTCGTTGTAGGCGATGCGCGCGCCGATCTGCTGGCTGCCGCCATGGGCATGGGAGAGGAAGAGGCTGACCGGCAGACCGGTGGCCTCGGCTACAAGCTTACCCGTGGTGTTGGTGGCACAGATCGTATGCTTGGACAGGATGCCGCAGTATGCGATGCAAAACTGGACCATCAGCTCTTTCTTCCGATCGTGGCTCATCAGTGCAATATTCATGGCTCGTTACCTCTCTTATCTGCTCTTCTATTTCAGCTTCATCAGCGGGGAGCGCTGCCCCAACAGGCGTTTGGCAATGTTCAGATAGGCCACGGCGGCCCCGCGGCTGGCCGCCAGGATCAGCGGTTCTCCCCGGTTGGCGCAGAGCATCACCTGGGGGTCCTCCGGTACCACGCCCAGCAGGGGCAGGCCGGCGGTATCCATGGCGTCGTCGATGGTGGTATGCAGGCGCTTGAGCAGCCTGGGCTGCACCCGGTTGACCACAAGATGGATGCGGGAGATCCGCCCGCGCAGCAGGGCCACTGTTCGCTGCGCGTCCCGCAGGGCGGAGGCGTCGGTAGTACAGACCACCACGGCCCGGTCGGCCGCGCACACCGCCAGCTGGAATCCCTCGCCCAGACCGGCGGGGGAGTCCATCAGGACAAAATCGAAGTCCTCTTTCGCCTGGCGCACCAGCTGCGCCATGGCCTGCCCGGACAGGGGGCGCACCGGCAGCAGGATGGGGGCGGTCAGCAGATAAAGCCCGCGGATGACCGGATGCGCCACCGCCGCCCGCTCCAGGGAGCAGCGGCCCTCCAGCACGTCGGTGAAATCCATCAGCGCCCGGTCGCTCAGGCCCAGGGAAAGGTCCAGATTGCGCAGGCCGATGTCCATGTCGATGCACAGGACCCGGTGCCCCAGGGCGGCCAAACAGGAGGCGACTCCGCCGGTGAGGGAGGTCTTTCCCGTACCGCCCTTGCCGGAGGTGATCACGATCGAAGTGGCCATAGCGTTCCTCCTGTCCGTTCCAATTTATAGAATAGCATGGTTTGTCAAACGAATCAATCGTTTTTTGTGCAAAATGGCGGCAAAATTACCGTCAAAGCGGGGCTTTCTGAATTTTTGCCCAACGGCGGGGATATCCCTTGGGAGTTGAGGAAATCTTTTCCACAATAACCAGACGATGGGCCACGCCCGCACCGGGAATTTCGTAGTCCCAGCTCTTGTGCAGCCGCCCCCCCAAACGGGAGACACAGCGTCCGGCCTGCTCCAGTTCCGCGCCGCAGTCCACCGATTTCATGGCCAGGAAAAAGCCGCCCACCGCCACAAACGGCAGACAGAGCTCGCACAGCAGCGCCAGCGGCGCCACCGCCCGGGCTGCGGCCAGATCGAAGCAATCCCGGAAGCCGGGCAGCAGGGCCTGTTCCTCCGCGCGGGCGTGAAGGCACTTCACATCCTGGGCGCCCAGGGCGGTGCAGGCCTGCTCCAGCCAGGAGACCCGCTTGCCCAGACTGTCCAGCAGGGTGAGCCGAATTGTGGGCTCCAGAATGCGCAGCGGCAGACCGGGGAAGCCGGCGCCGGTGCCCACGTCGATCAGGGATTTTCCGGCGAAGGAGATCCCCGGCGCGTTCAAAAGCGCCGCACAGTCCAAAAAGTGCAGGTCGGCCACCTGATCGGGCGCGGTGATGGCGGTCAGATTCATGACCTGATTCTGCTCCAGCAGCAGGCGGCCGTATTCCGCAAGGGCCGCCGCCCCGCCGGGGGCGTCGATCCCCAGCGCAGTCAGGCCCCGTTCGATACGCTCCTTCATGCGTGTCCTCCCAGCCCGGCCACCAGAGCGGGAAGCCCGTCCAGCAGGCCCAGTATCAGCACGGCGGCGCAGGCAATGGCCAGGGCGAGCATGGCGGCCTTGCGGCTGGAGGCGCACTCCTTTTGGCGCAGCTGCCAGACAGCCACGGCGCCCAGCCCGAGACAGCCGGGGCAGACCAGCAGGGGACCGACTCCCCGCAGGTATTCGCCGCCCCGAAAGAAGGGATAGAGATTGAGCAGCACGAAGATCACCATATAGGCCACGCCCGTCCAGGCGAGGATCCGCTTGACGGGGGAGGCGGGGACATAGGGTTCCGTTTCGTCCTGGGGCCGGTCCTGGCGCGGCTCAGGCATCCGTTTGCTCCTTCAGCAGGTCGCGGATCTCCGTGAGCAGCTTCTCTTCCGCGGAGGGCTCCGGCGGCGCGGGGGGCGCGGCGGGCTCCTCCTTCTTCCGGTGGAAGGCGTTGAGGCCCTTGATGATGCAGAAGACCACAAAGGCCATGATGAGGAAGTTCAGAATGGCGTTGATAAAGTTGCCCAGCATCAGATCCCCGCCGCCGGGCAGATGGAGGGCCAGATTGGACAGGTCGCTGTTTCCTCCGGCGAAGATGCCCAGGATGGGGTTGATGATGTCCGCCACCAGGGAGTCGGCAATGGCCTTGAACGCGCCGCCGATAATGACGCCCACGGCCATATCCATCACATTGCCACGGGCGATGAACTGCTTGAATTCGGCGAAAAAGCCGGTGGTTTTCTCTTGCTTGCTCATACTTCAGTCCTCCTTCTTTTTGTTTGGGAGCAGCCGCTCCTTGCCGCCCATATAGGGCTGGAGCACCTTGGGGATCCTTACGCTGCCGTCGGCCTGAAGGTTGTTTTCCAGCAGGGCGATGAGCATGCGGGGCGGCGCCACACAGGTGTTGTTGAGGGTATGGGGCAGATAAGTCCTGCCTTCCTCGCCCTTGACCCGGATCTTGAGCCGCCGGGCCTGGGCGTCGCCCAGGTTGGAGCAGGAACAGACCTCAAAATACTTCTGCTGCCGGGGCGACCAGGCTTCGATGTCGCAGGATTTGACCTTCAGGTCGGCCAGATCGCCGGAGCAGCACTCCAGCTGACGCACGGGGATGTCAAAGTTTCGGAAGAGTTCCACGGAGTAGCGCCACATCTGCTCGTACCACTGCATGGAGTCCTCGGGCTTGCAGACCACGATCATCTCCTGCTTCTCGAACTGATGGATGCGGTAGACGCCCCGCTCTTCGATGCCGTGGGAGCCCTTTTCCTTGCGGAAGCAGGGGGAATAGGAGGTGAGGGTCTGGGGGAGCTTGTCCTCGGGCAGGATCTGGTCGATAAAGCGGCCGATCATGGAGTGCTCGGAGGTGCCGATCAGATACAGGTCCTCGCCTTCGATCTTATACATCATACCGTCCATATCGGTCTGGCTCATAACGCCTTCCACCACGTTGCCGTGGATCATGAAGGGGGGGATGCAGTAGGTGAAGCCCTTGGCGATCATAAAGTCGCGGCCGTAGGCCAGGACCGCCTCGTGCAGGCGGGCGATGTCGCCCAGCAGGTAGTAGAAGCCGGAGCCGGACACCCGCCCGGCTGCGTCCATGTCGATGCCGTCAAAGGACTCCATGATCTCGGTGTGATAGGGGATGGGGTAGTCGGGCACCAGAGGCGCTCCGAAGCGCGCTACCTCCACGTTGGCGGAGTCGTCGGGACCCAGGGGCACGGAGGGGTCGATGATCTGAGGGATGACCAGCATGATCCTGCGGATCTCACCGGCCAGCCGGTCCTCCTCCTGCTCCAGTTCGGCCAGCCGGTCGGCGTTGGCCTTTACCTGGGCTTTGGCCTGCTCGGCCTCAGCAAGCTTGGAAGGGTCTTTCTTGGCCTGGCCCATCAGCATGCCGACCCGTTTGGACAGGGCGTTTCGGGCGGTGCGCAGGTCCTGGGCCTCCTGGATGGTGCGCCGGTTTTCGGCGTCCAGGGCCAGCACCTGATCCACCAGGGGCAGCTTTTCCTCCTGGAACTTCTTTTTGATATTCTCTTTGACAGCCTCGGGGTTTTCCCGGAGGAACTTAAGATCGATCATGGTTTATCCGCCTTTCTTGTCATTACTTGGGTCGTTTGTTTGCGCGGGGCCCGCCCCGCGGTTTCACGTGAAACAGAGGTCTTGTCATTGCTCCAGCCATTCGCTCAGCTGGCGGTAGGCCTCCAGCGGGTCGTAAAGCTCCCGTTCCGCGGGACCCATAGCGTCGCTGACCGCCTGGAGGGAGGCTTCCAGCCCGCCGGGAGCGGCGGCCTCCCATTCGGCCAGCAGGGTGCGGGCCTGGGAATAGCGCCGCTGATTATAAAGGGTGCGCAGCTGATTCAGTTTGTTCAGCGCATCCACCTGATCCATGGCCGCCATCAGACCGTCCCGGGCCTTCTGCGCGGTATCCGCGGACGCCTCCCATTCGGCCTGGAGCGTATCGCGCTCCGCTTCCAGCGCGGAAACTTGAAGCTTCAGCGCGTCCCGCTCCGCGATCAGGTTCTCCAGCGATTCCACAGCGGAATTGGAGGTCTGTTCCAGATCGTCCAGGGCCTCCTGATTCACCCGCTGCTGCATAAAATAGGAGAGCAGCAGCAGAAGAAAGGCGGCGGCAAACAGGATCATCAAATAAAAGAGGACGGAGTTTTTTTTATGGGGGCGTTCGTGCTCCGCATCGTGCTGGAGCGCGCCGCCCTGGTGCGGATCGCGTTCGGCGCTCACAGCAGCTCCCCCCTTCCGGCGGAGGGGGCCTTCTCCAACAGATCGAGAAGCGCGGTCAAGTCGTCGGGGCCATAATACTCCAGTTCGATCCGGCCCTTGCGCTTTCCGGAGACGATGCTGACCTTCCGGCCGAACCGGGCGCCCAGGGTCCGTTCCGCTTCCTTCAGATAGATGCTCAGATCGGGGCCCTCCGGACGGGGCGGGGGGGTGGCTTCGCCCGCCGCGAGCCGTTTGGCCAGGGCCTCGGTCTGGCGGACGGAGAGTCCCTCGGCGACCACCTTGTCGGCCAGCTTCTCCTGAAGCTGGGGCGATGGGACCGAGAGAATGGCCCGGGCGTGTCCGGCGGAAAGCTGGCCGTCCTCCAGCAGCGGATGCAGGGAGGGGGGAAGGGAAAGCAGCCGCAGGGCGTTGGCCACGGCGGGGCGGGATTTGCCCACCTGCTGGGCCACCTCCTCCTGCGTCAGGCCGTACTCCTCCATGAGCACACGGTAGCCTCCGGCTTCTTCCATGGGGTTCAGGTCCTCCCGCTGGAGGTTTTCGATCAGGCCCAGCTCCATGACCTTGCGGTCGTCCGCCTCGATAATGACGACCGGGACCTCGCTGAGGCCCGCCAGCTTGGCGGCCCTCCAGCGCCGTTCCCCGGCAATGATCTGATAATAACCGGAGGAGAGGCGGCGCACGGTCAACGGCTGGATCACCCCGTGCTGCCGGATGGAATCGGCCAGGTCGGCCAGCGCCTCGTCGTCAAAGCGTTTCCGGGGCTGTTTGAGCCCGGGCTCCACCTGTGAGATGGGGAGGGAGAGGGAGCCTGCCTCCTGTGTCTGCAGGGCGGCGTCGCCCAGTAAAGCGCCCAGGCCCTTGCCCAGGCCGCGTTCAGATGCCATAATGTCAATCCTTTCTGCCCGTCACACCCGCGTGACGGCATAGCGGTTGTGCTCCACCAGCTCCCGGGCCAGCTGGTCATAGGCCTCGGCGCCCCGGGAAAGCGCGTCATACGCGCAGACCGGCTTTCCGTGGCTGGGGGCCTCGCTCAGCCGAACGTTGCGGGGAATGACGGTGGCGTACACCTGGCCGGGGAAATGGCGTTTGACCTCCTCCGCCACCTGCATGGACAGGTTGGTGCGCCCGTCGTACATGGTGAGGACCACGCCCTCCAGGGCGATCTCGGGGTTCAGAGAGCGCTTGACGATACGGATGGTGGAGAGCAGGTCGCTCAGCCCCTCCAGGGCGTAATACTCGCACTGTACCGGCACCAGCACCGTATCCGCCGCGCACAGGGCGTTGAGGGTAAGCAGCTCCAGAGAGGGGGGGCAGTCGATCAGGATGTAGTCGTACCGCGCCTTGAGCTGGTCCAGGGACTCCCGAAGCTGGTATTCCCGGCGCTCCAGGCCGATCATCTCGATGGACGCGCCCGCCAGCGCCTTGCTGGAGGGGAGCACGTCGCCGTAGACCGTAGCGGCCACGGCTTTGGCCGGGTCCGCGCCGTTCAAAAGCACGTCGTAAATGTTGGGGGAGCTGGTCTTGTCCACCCCAAAGCCGGAAGTGCTGTTGGCCTGGGGGTCAAAATCACAGACCAGCACCCGCAGCCCCAGGTTTTTCAGGGCGGCCGCGAGATTGACGCAGGTCGTCGTCTTGCCTACGCCGCCCTTCTGATTCACGATTGCAATGGTCTTCGCCATAGCACACCTGCCTTTTCTCAGTTCAAACGGACAAGACCTATTATAATGCCAGCGGGCTTTGAATTCAACAGGAATTCGCCTGTTTTGCCCGGAAATAAAAAACGGACCGCTGTTTCACGTGAAGCAGGACAAAAATGAGCTGCGCTTGTTTCACGTGAAACAGCGCAGCTCGCTCCCGGCGGCGTCAGGCTCTGGCCTGCTTGGGAATGCGGATCGTCAGCAAAATGGTGTCGGCCGTCTCCTGCCGGTCGCAGGCGGCGTCTACGCCGGCCGTGCGCATCAGGCTCACGCCCCGGGTAATCGTGTTGAGGAAAAACCGAATGTCCTTGATCACAAACGTGGGCCGCCGGGGAGCGGAAGCGCCGCCGCGGGACAACAGACGCTCCACCAGCTGCTCGGTGCGGGCCACCGTAAGTCCGTCCCGCACAATGGTCTGAGCGGCCGTCCACTGCAGGGCGCCGTCCTCCAGCCGCAGCAGGGCCCGGGCGTGGCGCTCGGTACAGCCGCTGTCCCGCAGCAGCGTAAGGACTTCCGGGGCCAGGCGGAGCAGCCGCAGCTTGTTGGCCACCGCCGATTGCGATTTGCCGATGCGCCGGGCGGCCTCCTCCTGAGACAGGTGGTAGGTACGGATCAGGACAGACAATGCGTTGGCCTCTTCCAAAAAGTCCAGGTCCCGCCGCTGGAGGTTTTCCACCAGCGCCAGCAGGGAAGAGGCCTCCTCGTCCACCCCCAGCAGGATGCAGGGCACTTCCTTCAGCCCCGCCAGCCGGGAGGCCCGCAGACGCCGCTCCCCGGCAATCAGCTCGTAGCCTCCGGCCGTCCGCCGCACGGAAAGCGGCTGAAGCACCCCGTGCTCCTGAATGCTGGCGGCCAGCTCCACCAGGCCCTCCTGGGAAAAGTTCCGTCGGGGCTGATTGGGGTTGGGGGAGATCTCGGACAGGGGCAGGAACAGGACCCGGCTGCTCTCCAGCAGCCCTTTTTTGCGCAGCAGCGGCATGATCACGCCCTCCTTCGTACACGCGGCTTGTCTGATAACCATATATTACCATATTATGCCGCAAAAAAGCGCGAACGGCGTCGGATGGGAAATATTTTCCAAATAGAAGCCGCGGACCGGGCGATCCGGCCCGCGGCTGCGGCGGTTCAAAAGGCCTGAGCCGATGCGGGAAAAAACGTTCCTGCAAAAGGGCGCGCCCTGCGCAGGCGTTTGGCCGCCGCAGGGCGCGCTTCCAGGGGCGCGAAAAGAGAGGGGCGCCTGAGGGCCTAAGCCCGCAGAAAGCCCTTTCCGAAGATCTCGCTGGAATTGGCCACGATCATAAAGGCGTGGGGATCGGACTGCTTCAGGTGCTGGCGCAGCGCCACGGCCTGCGTCCGGGAGAGAACGGTGAGCACCACGTGATGCACCTCGTGGGTATAGGCGCCCTCCGCCTTCCAGAGGGTAGCCCCCCGGCCCAAGGTATGGGTCACATAAGCGCAGACGTGTTCCGGGTCGGAGGTTATGATGAAAAAGGCCTTGCGGCGGTTGAAGGATTCGATGGCGCTGTCCACCAGCACAGATTTGAACACCAGCCCCAGCAGGGAGAAAAGGCCGGACTCGATATCAAAGAGAAACAGGGCCGCGGCGGCGATGGCCACGTCGGAGACCAGCAGGGCGCGGCCCACGTCCATGCCGGAGAATTTTTTCAGGATCATGGCGGCGATGTCGGTGCCGCCGGTGGAGGCGTTGATGTTGAACAGGATCGCCGAGCCCAATGCGGGGAGGATGACGGCGAAAAAGAGCTCCAGCATTTTCTGACCGGTCAGCGGGGCGTGCATGGGGAAGACCCATTCGAACATCTGCACCAGGCCGGAATAGAGCAGGGAGCAGTACACCGTGCGCACGCCGAAGCCGCGGTTGAGCAGCAGAAACCCCAGCAGCAGGAACGCCAGGTTGATGATCCCGTTGAAGACCGAGGGGGTCAGCCGGGGCACGTTCACCAACTGGCCCAGCAGCAGCGCCAGACCGGATACGCCGCCCATGGAGAAATTGTTGGGGAATTTGAAGAAGTAGACCCCCACAGACACCAGCGCGGTGCCGAGCGTCATCAGCAGGTAGGTGTGCAGGGTCTGCTTCCAGTCAGGCTTCATGGCGGGAATGCCTCCTCGTGATTTGGTAGAGGGACGGGTCAGCGCTGGGATTGGATGGCGCTCCACACGTCGTAGCCGGTGGAGGCGGGGATGGTGCCCAGGCGCCAGAGGGAGACCCCGGTGACGCCGAACATGCGGGCCAGCGTTAGTTTGTCCAGCACGCTCTGCTCGTTTTCATACCACACGCGGTAGCGGGCGCCGTCCTGCGTGGTGTAGGTGACCGCCGGATTGCGGTAACGCTCGCTGTACTCCACCACGGCGCCGGGCTGGGCCAGACGGGCGCGCAGCACGTCCTGGGCGGGGTGGTACACAACGCCCTCCAGCAGGATGCCGTTTTCGTCGATCCGGAAGCCCGCGGTGCCGAAGGAGATGGCCAGGGCGATCTTGCTGCGGTCGGCCACGCCCGTGTCCGGGTCGGTCAGATCCCGCAGGGCCTCGTACACGCCGGCAAAGGGGGTGACGGGGGAGTCGGTATTGGCGGTGCCCACGTGCTTGGCGGTCTCGGCGGCGGTCCACTGGTAATCGTGCGCCATGAGGATGACCTTGTCGCACACCGCGCCCAGGCCCCGGTAATCGAAGCCGGTGTACCAGGTATCCGGCTGCACGCAGACGTAGAGGGTCTTGTCCGCCGGCAGAGCGGCGCGCAGCTGGGTCAAAAAGGACACGTAGTCCGTTTTGAGGGTATCCCCCTTGAGTCCCTCAAAGTCGAGGGTCACCCCCGCGTAACCGGCGGCGGCCGCGGCCAGAAGGGAGACCGCCTGGGCGCGGGCTTCGGCGCTGGAGGTCAGGGCCGCCACGGTGGAGGTGCTGCTCCCGTCGGCCAGGGAGACGCGGTCGGCGGCGGAGGCGTAGACGTTCAGGTTGTAAGGGATCTGATGCTGGTTGAAATAGTCCGTGGCGGGAGTGGGGTCGGAGGGCATGACCCAATCGTTGTTGTTGGCGCTGGTGGAGTTGAGCCGGGGGCCCTCCTCCGCGTCGAACTCCATCCGGGCCCAGCCCACGCTGAGGGCGTCCAGAGAGGAGGCCAGGTTAATCTGGCTGTAGGAGGAAAAGGCGTAAAAACCGTGGAGCCAGTCGATCTTGGAGGTGTAGCGCTCATAGACCCGCACCAGCATGGCCGCGGCCTCCTCCCGCTTGGCGGAGTTGTGGGGGAGAAAGCGCAGGCTGCCGTCGGAAGCGGTCACGCCGGTGATCATGCCGATGTCGTAGGCGATGGCGATATAGCCCGTATTGCTTTTTACGTCGGTGAAGGGAAGGGCCAGGGAGGACAGGGACTGGGCCAGGGTGGAATAACCCAGCGCGCGCACCAGCATCACCGCCATCTCTTCCCGGCTGATGTAATCGTCGGGGCGGAACGCGCCGCTGGCGTCCATCACGTCGTGGGCGCGGGCGGTCTCCACATAGGAATAGCACCACTTGCCGGCGGCGCAGTCGATATAGGAGGGGGCCTGCGGAGTGACGGTTTCCCAGGAAAACATACGGCAGAGGATGGTGACGAACTCCCCGCGGGTAATGTCCCGGCCCACGCCGAACGTGCCGTCGGCATAGCCCTCCATCAGACCGTAGGAGCGGGTCTTCTCAATGACGTCAGCGGCCCAGCTGCCCTGCGCGTCGGAAAAGGCGCGGGCGGCCGGAGAGAGGGGCGTCGCGCAGAGCAGCAGGACCAGGGCGAGCAGAACGGAAAGCGTACGACGTTTCATAATAGCCTCCTTAGGCACTGGACGGATCCGGATAGGGCGGCCGGAGCGGGCCCGGGGTCTGTTCCGGCCGGCCGCGATGTCTGCATTGTAGCAGACATCGTCGAAAAACGCAACGGACAGGGGAAAAGACCCTCCACAAAATTTCCAAAAAGGGGTGACGAACGGCGGCATTTTTGATAGAATATGATTAATTGAAGTGACGTGTGTGTTTGCGGTAAAATGAAAGTAAGTTTTTCCGATGGGGACGGTAATACAGAAATAAGGAGACGCGGATATGAAGCTCATGGAGGATCGCATCCGGCAGGACGGCAGGATTCGGGAGGGCGGCGTGCTCAAAGTGGACAGCTTTTTGAACCATCAGATGGACGTGGAGCTGTTTAATGAGATTGGAAAGGAGTTTCTGCGTCTGTTCGGGGACTGCGCCGTCACCAAGATCCTGACCATTGAGGCGTCGGGGATCGGCATCGCCTGCGTGAGCGCGCAGTTTTTCCATGTGCCGGTGATCTTTGCCAAAAAGAACAAGACCCGCAATATCGCGGGAGACGTGTATACCTCCAAGGTGGAATCCTTTACCCACGGGAAGGTGTACGATATCATCGTGTCCAAGGAGTTCCTGCACCCGGAGGACCGGGTGCTCCTCATCGACGATTTCCTGGCCAACGGCAGCGCCCTGCAGGGGCTGATCAAGCTGGTGGAGGACGCGGGCGCCACCCTGGTGGGGGCGGGCATCTGCATCGAGAAGGCCTTCCAGCCCGGCGGCGACCTGATCCGCTCCATGGGCGTGCGCGTGGAATCTCTGGCGCGGATCAAGTCCATGAGCGTGGAGGACGGCGTGACGTTCTGCTGAGGCGGAAGACCGCCGTCGCCCCGGCCAGAGATTCCACCCGCCCCCGCAGGGCGGGGCGCGCGGCAGCGCGTGCAAGGGTTTGGAAAACCCTTGGCGCAGGCGGGATTCACTTCCGCCGAGCATGTGAAGCCGGTTCTGGGACCCCGGGCCGGCTCCGGCGGCCCGGGCGATCTCCGGCGCGGATCAAGTCCATGAGCGTGGAGGACGGCGTGACGTTCTGCTGATCCCGGCTGTGTCAGCCGTTTTTAAATAGTGGTACCGGAAACCTGATCTTACATAATTAAGGAGGAAACCCAGAAATGAAGAAGAGATTGCTCGCGCTCCTGCTTGCCTGCTCCATGGTCTTTGCACTGGCTGCCTGCGGCGGCAACGGCCAGCCCGGCACGCCCGAGACCACCGCGCCTGAAACCGGCGCGCCCGAGACCGGCGCGCCCGAGGCCAAGACCGTCAAGGTCGGCCTGATCTGCATCGGCGACGAGAACGACCAAGGCTACACCTACAACTTCATCCGCGGCAAGGAGGCCGTCACCGAGACGCTGGCCGCCAAGGGCATCAACGTGGAGTGGGTCGTCAAGTACAACATCGGCGAGAACAGCTCCTGCGAGGACGCCAACATCGAGCTGGCCGAAGAGGGCTGCCAGCTGATCATCAACAACTCCTACGGCTTCGAGCCCTTTATGCTCAAGGTCGCCCCCGACTATCCCGAGATCGAGTTCATTGCCTGCACCAACCAGGCTTCCAGGAACGACGATCTGGACAACACCCACAACGCCTTCGCCAACATCTATGAGGGCCGCTACCTGGCCGGCGTGGCCGCGGGCATGAAGATGCAGGAGCTGATCGACAACGGTGACATCACCGCCGACCAGGCCGTGATCGGCTACGTGGGCGCTTACTCCTTCGCCGAGGTGATCTCCGGCTTTACCGCTTACTATCTGGGCGCCAAGAGCGTGTGCCCCTCTGTCTCCATGAAGGTCCAGTTCGTGGGTTCCTGGTCCGACGCCACCGCTGAGGGCAACGCCGCCGACGCGCTGTGCGACCTGGGCTGCATCATGATCTCCCAGCACTCCGACAACACCACCCCCGCCACCACCGCCCAGTCCAAGGGCGCGTTCCATACCGGCTACAACAACGATATGATCGGCGTGGCGCCCGAGGCCTCCATCATCGGCACCCGCATCGACTGGTCCGTGTACTTTGAGTACGCCATCGAGGCCGTTGCCAACGGCGAGAGCTTTGACCAGGATTGGTGCCACGGCATGGACGAGGGCGCCGTGGTCATGACCCCGCTGAACGAGGACATCGCCGCCGCCGGCACCGCCGAGAAGCTGGCCGAGGTGGAGGAAGCCATCCGCACCGGCGCGCTGCAGGTCTTTGATACCGCTACCTTCACCGTGGGCGGCGAAGAGGTCACCACCTCCTTCGCGCTGGACACCGACGGCGACTTTACCCCCGATTCCGAGGAGGCCGTGTTTGACGGCGCCTACCACGAGTCCTACTTCCAGTCTGCTCCTTACTTCGCGCTCCAGATCGACGGCATCGAGTGGCTGAATTCCGCGTTCTAAGCAATTTGACCCAATACCCAAAGGCGGGCTGCAAAAGCAGCCCGCCTTTTCCATTGCCGGACGGCGGGACGGCGCCGCCCGGGCAATTCTTTGGCTGTGCCGGGGGAAAAATCGTGCTACACCCTTGCGCCGGGCCCGCGGTTTTGATACCATAGAAAAAGAAGCGTTTCAGAGATACGGCGCTGTTCCATTGACCGGGTCCGGCGCCGGGCCCGGAACAGAAAGGATGACAGCCTTGGAAACTGTCCATGCGATTGAGTTCAGGCACATCACCAAGCGATTCGGCAAGGTAGTGGCCAACGACGGGATCGACCTGGCCCTGGACCGGGGGGAGATCCTGGCCCTGCTGGGGGAAAACGGCAGCGGCAAGACCACGCTGATGAACATGCTCTCCGGCATCTATTTTCCGGACGAGGGAGAGATCCTGGTGGGCGGCAAGCCGGCGGCCATCCGCTCCCCCAAGGACGCCTATGCCAACGGCATCGGCATGATCCACCAGCACTATAAGCTGGTGGACGTGTTCACCGCGGCGGAAAATATCGCTCTGGGCCTGCACGACGGCAGGCTGGACCGGCGGGAGATCGCGGCCAAGGTCCAGGCCATCAGCGATAAATACGGCTTCGGCATCGACCCCAACAAGAAGGTCTACGACATGTCGGTGTCGGAAAAGCAGACGGTGGAGATCGTGAAGGTGCTCTACCGGGGGGCCGACGTGCTCATTTTGGACGAGCCCACCGCCGTGCTCACCCCTCAGGAGACCGAGCGTCTCTTTGCCATCCTGCGTACGATGAAGGCCGACGGAAAGGCCATCGTCATCATCACGCACAAGCTCCATGAGGTCATGGCCATCTCCGACCGGGTGGCGGTGCTGCGCAAGGGGCAGTACATCGGCGCCGTGAACACGGCCGAGACCGATCCCCAGGCCCTCACCGATATGATGGTGGGCCACGCGGTCACCCTGAACATCGACCGGCCCGACCCGGTGGACCCCAAGCCCCGCCTGACGGTGGAGGGCCTGACCGTGCTGGACGCCGAGGGTGTGAAGAAGCTGGACGGCGTGGGCTTCACGGCCCTGGGCGGCGAGATTTTGGGGATCGCGGGCATCGCCGGCTCCGGCCAGCGGGAGCTGCTGGAGTCCATCGCCGGACTCTATCCCATCGCCGCGGGTTCCATCCGCTATACCCCCGACGGAGCCGGGCCCCAGGAACTGGTGGGCAAGACCCCCATGCAGATCAAGCAGGCGGGCGTGGCCATGGCCTTCGTCCCGGAGGACCGGCTGGGGATGGGCCTGGTGGGCGGCATGGGCATGACGGGGAACATGATGCTGCGCTCCTGGCGGCGCGGCAAGGGCGTATTTGTAGATCGAAAGGACCCCAACGCACTGGCGCTGAAGGTGAAGGAAAGCCTGGAGGTGGTCACCCCCAGCGTGGATTTCCCGGTGCGGCGGCTGTCCGGCGGCAACGTGCAGAAGGTCCTGGTCGGCCGGGAGATCGCCTCCTCGCCCACTGTGCTCATGAGCGCCTACGCCGTGCGCGGCCTGGATATCAACACCTCTTATACGATCTATAACCTGATGACCGAGCAGAAGAAAAAGGGCGTGGCCGTCATCTTCGTGGGGGAGGACCTGGACGTGCTGCTGGAGCTGTGCGACCGTATCCTGGTCCTCTGCGGCGGCAAGGTCTCCGGCGTGGTGGACGCCCGCACCGCCACCAAGGAGCAGGTGGGCCTGATGATGACCCGTGTGGGCGGAAAGGAGGGCGCGTGATGCACGAAGTGAAAACACCGCTGATCCGCCTGGCCAAGCGGGACGCCATGCCCGCCTGGCAGGTGTGGTGCATCCGGGGCAGTTCCTTCATCGCCGCGATCCTGCTGGGCGCGCTGATTTTCCTGGTGCTGGGCAATAACCCCATCTCCGCCTACGGGACCATCCTTTCCGGCTCGCTGGGCAAGTCCACCGCCATCCGTCAGACCGTAAAGATCGCCATCCCGCTGCTGGGTACCGCGCTGGCCATTGCGCCCTGCTTCAAGATGCGTTTTTGGAACATCGGCGCCGAGGGGCAGATCACCGCAGGCGCCGTGGCGGCCAGCTATTTTGCCCTGTTTTGGGCCGACCGCCTGCCCGGGCCCGCCCTGATCCTGGTCATGGCGGCGGCCGGGGCCGTGGCGGGGGGCATATGGGCCCTGGTGCCCGCCTTCTTCAAGGCCAAGTGGGGCACCAACGAGACCCTGTTTACCCTGATGATGAACTACATCATCATCGGCGTGGTCCGCTGGCTCCAGGGCGGTCCCTGGGAGGGACGGCCCGGTTCCCAGATCATTCCGCAGTTTGACTCCAAGGCCGTCCTGCCCAAGGTGCTGGGCGTGCACTGCGGCTGGATCATCGTGCTGGTACTGACGGTGGTCATGTTCATCTACATGAAGTACACCAAACAGGGCTATGAGATCGCCGTCATCGGGGAGAGTGAGAACACCGCCCGGTACGCGGGGATGAACGTAGGGGCCATTATCATGCGCACCATGTTCCTTTCCGGCGCCATCAGCGGCCTGGTGGGCTTCATCGTGGCCTCGGGCGCCAACAATACCCTCTATGACGGGGTGGCCGCCGGGGTGGGCTTCACCGCCATCACCGTGGCGTGGCTGGCCCAGCTCAACCCCTTCGCCATGATCGGCATTTCCGCCCTGCTGGCGGTGCTGGAGAAGGGCGCGGATACCCTTCAGACCCGTATGAACGTGCCCGCCTCCATTTCCGACATCATCACCGGCATTTTCCTGTTTTGTATGCTGGGGTGCGAATTTTTCATCAACTACCGGCTGATCCTCCGGGGCGGCCATAAGGAGGTGACCGGAGCATGATCAACCAAAGTCCGGTCCTGCTGCTCATCATGGCCGCCGTGCTCAACGGTACGCCCCTGCTCTTCGGCACCGTGGGGGAGATCCTCTCGGAAAAGTCGGGCAACCTGAACCTGGGCGTGGAGGGCATGATGTATATGGGCGGCGCCATGGGACTGGGAGCCGCGTTCTACTATGAGCAGCTCTCCGGCGGCAGCGCCAGCGGGATCGTGGCCGTGCTGCTGGCCATCCTGTTTTCCTTCCTGGGCGGCGCGTTCGGCGCGCTGATCTACAGCTTCATCACCATCACCCTGCGGGCCAACCAGAACGTGACCGGTCTGGCGCTGGCCATCTTCGGTACCGGCGCGGGCCAGTTCATCGGCGAGTACATGCGCGTCACTTCCGGCGGCTACGTAGCCATCAGCAATGAGCTCAAGGCGGTTTTCGCCAACTCCCCCTTCCCGGCGGCGCTGCAAAAGCTGCCGGTGGTGGGCCCGCTGCTCTTCGGCCAGAACATCTTCGTCTACCTGGGCCTGGCGGTGGCCGTCGTCATGGCCGTTTTCCTGAACCGCAGCCGGGCGGGGCTCTATCTCCGCGCCGTGGGCGAGTCCCCCGCCACCGCCGACGCGGCGGGCATCAACGTCACGCGCAACAAGTACCTGGCCACCGTCATCGGCGGCGGCATTTCCGCCATCGGCGGCATGGTGTATATCACCACCATCGCCGGGTGCGTGTGGAACCACGAAGGCCTCGCCGGCGAGGGCTGGCTGGCCGTGGCGCTGGTCATCTTCTGCCTGTGGCGCCCCCTCAACGCCATCTGGGGCTCCATCCTCTTCGGCGGGCTGATGATCCTCTATCTGCGCCTGCAGGTCCCCTTTATCCCCGATCAGCTCTACAAGATCCTGCCCTATGTGGTGACGGTGATCGTGCTCATCTTCACCAGCCTGCGCAACAGCAAAGACAAGCAGCCCCCCGCAAGCCTGGGGCTGGCCTATTTCCGGGAGGAACGGTAAAGGGGCCGGCCGGCATGAGAAGGGCCCGTTCCAAGGCGCATCCCCAGGGGAGCCTCCCTTGCTCCTGCGGGCGGCGGAACTCTGCGAGGCCCTTCCCCAGGAGGTTTTTTCGACAGGCAAACGCGCCCCAGGTCCAGCCATGGACCTGGGGCGCGTTTGCGGGAGAGCGCGTTCCGTCCGTTTCCGCCGGTGCGCCCACCGGTGGGAAAGCCGTCTGCCTCCGGCAGCGGGCGGCGGCCCCTCGGGCGCGCCCTGCTACAGGGGGAGCACCAGCTCGTCCCCTGTGACGGGGCGGCAGTTGGGGGAGCAGCCGCCGCAGTCCCGGGCGTACCGGCAGAACCGGGCGGGGTCGTCGTGGGCGTCGGTACAGTGAAGCAGGCAGGAGGGCTGACGGGTCAGGCTTTTGATCGGATTGACGCCCACCTTCCGGCGCTCATAGCCGCCGTTGGAGAGGATGTAGTGGTCGCCGGCGGGCGTTTTCGGGGTAAAGTACGCACCGGTTCCGTGATGCTGGAGCTTGACCACCTGGTAGAACCGGCGGAAGCCTGCGCCGCTGCCGTGGATGTGATCCACCACATGGGGCGGAGCGTCCCCCAGAAAGAGGACCCGGTCCTCCAGGTCGCAGACCACGCTCATGGCGTTCAGGCCGTCCACCAGCCGGTGGTACTGCGCCTTGGCAAATCCCTTCAGATCGGCGATCAGCGCCTGGGGCGCGCCGGGCCGGGCCAGATCCGCCCAAAGAGCGTCATGGAGGGCCAGAAGGGGTCCCATGGAGGCGCGCAGCGCCTGAAACCGCTCCGCCGGGGCCCCCTGGGGGGCCTGCTCCTGGTGCAGCAGTTCCAGATAGGCGTTCAGGGCGGACTGAACGCCCCATCGGGCCTCCAGCAGATCGCCCCGGCGGGGGCCAAGCCGTTCCAGCAGGCCGAGGAACAGCGTCTCCGCCTGGGCCTCCATCTCCTGATAAGGGTACAGGTCGTAATCAAAGCGCTCCGCGTCGGAGCCCTCATCCCAGTAATGCTGGAAGAAGGGGCCCTTGCCCGGCTTGCTGCGCACCATCAGCGGGAACTCCACCTGGGGCCAAAGCACCCGCAGGTGCGCCCCGTCCAGCGGGATGCGGGAGCCGGTGCGGACAAAGCGGATGCGCCGGGCGCATACCGTCAGATGCTGGAACAGGTCCAGGATCTGGCGGGTGAGCCGGAACCCGTAGGAGTTGGCGGGGGCCACGGCCAAAAGCCGGGCCATGGCCCCGGAAAAGGCAGGTTGTCCGCTTTTCAGCAGACTCCAGGGCAGCCAGGCGGTCTCAATGGGGGGCGCGGCGCACAGCAGCGTGCCCGGCTCGGGCAGGCGCAAAAAGCCGCAGAAGTGGTCGCTGTGGAAGTGGGAGACCAGCAGGTCGGTGGGCAGATCGTCGTCGATGGCGCTCCGGATGGCCGAGTAGGCAAAGCGCGATTTTCCCTGTGCCGGGCGGGCGCCCCGGTTGTCGCTTCCGCAGTCCACGATCAGCCGCCGTCTCTCCGTCTCCAAGAGGGCGCAATCCCCAAATTTGACCCGTTTCACCCGCAGCTGCATATGCTTCACCTTCCCTTTGCGAAAAGTATACCACAGACGCGGGAAAAAGAAAATACGACAAGGGCCGGACGCCTGCTCCTGACGTCCGGCCCTGCCGAAGGAAAGAGGATACAATGAAATGAAAAGAAACTGTCTCTTGCAAGTATTATCATAACCGGAAGATGTTAATGAATAAAACGGGATTTGTTACAAAAGCTTTAAATCTTCGCTTTTTTATGTAAAGTTCCCGTAATCTGCTCCAAAACGCTGACAAGCCCGGGTGATCGGCCTGCCGAAGGGCGCCGCCCGGCGCCGCCCCCGGCACGGCGCAGGCGAAAAGAGCCGCCTGTATCCGGAACGGGCAGCGGCGTTCGCCGCTGCCCGTTCCGGTGATTGGAGGATAGAATGAAAAGAAGTATTGCCTCTTGCGAGTGTTATCGTACCAGGGGGTTGTTAAAAAAGGTAGCCTGGTTTGTTACGAAAGTATGAAATCCATAAAAAAGCGCTGCCGCTCAGCGTAGATTTTGGAAGAATGACTGGAGCAGGGCGGAGCACTCCGCCTCCAGCACGCCGCCGTAGATGCGGGGGTGGTGGTTGAAGCGTTCCTCAAACAGGTTGAGCACCGAACCGCAGCAGCCCGCCTTCTCGTCTTTCGCGCCGTAATAGAGGGCGGGGATGCGGGCGTTGATGATGGCCCCGGCGCACATGGGGCAGGGCTCCAGCGTCAC
>NZ_JALFGV010000042.1:0-17807 GCF_022777125.1 Lawsonibacter sp. | reverse complement strand
GCTTGCCGTCGGCGAGGGCATCGACAATACGCTGCGGCTCTGAGGGGGAACATCCCTCACACGCAAGCCCCCAGGAACTTGCGGCGCCAGGGATAAGCGTGTGATAGGAGCCGGATTTACTGGCCCAGTAGCCATTTTCATACGCCCATTGCGCCATGTGCGGAGGATCTATGGTCTCCGAGGTCAGACTGGAAACCACAATCGACATCGAAGTCGGGCCACAGGCATAGCCGCCAATGTCGTCTGTGCCATACGGCAGGTTCTTCCAGCGTTCATCAAGCTGATTGTAGTAGACGACCTGCGTTTCCCCATCTGTGAAGACGACGCCTTCGTATGACAAACCGTCAGCAGAGAATTCAGTGGAAGACAGCACCTGATAACTGCCATCACCCAGAAAAACAGAAAGGTTCTGGGCATAGTCATTGGAGAGCGCTTTTTGTTCTTCACTGAGATGGAAGATTTCATCTGAAAAATAACTCTCACCATTGTAGGTGATGGTGTAGACCCGGACAGTTATAGTTTCAGTGGTCGCTTCGCCGGTTTCAGGGTCAGGCTCGCCTTCAACCTCTCTGGATTCATCCTGGTAGGTGAAGGCGTATAGTTTATCCAGGTGCGTGTTCAGCAGGCTCTCAAGATCCGATTGTGAAATGGATTCCACATCCGTATCCTTGCTTGCACAGTACATAGCAATAAAAGCATTGGCATTAAACACGACATCTGCTCCATAGGGGTTATTGACCTCTTTTTGATCACAGCCGGAATCTGCAAAGTTGGCATCAATCCTGTTCAGCACGTCTGTTAACCCTTCGGAAAGGATGGAACTGATGCCAGCGTTCAGGTCAACCATATTCTGCGTCAGCACAGCATCGTCGGTAATCCCGCTTGGCGTTTCCGTTCCTGTACCGAACAGGGATCCGAAGATGATAACAGGCAGCATTGCCACAATTAAAATTGGAAGCAGGAGCAGGCCTACGAGGATCCCAATCCATTTTTTGGAGTGTTTGACAGCAGCAAGGGCTGCCCCGTGCGCTCCGCCGGTGGCAGCCCCTTTCGCTATGTCGGATACCGCTTTGCCTGTTTTAGCCGCTGCTTTTACAGAGGCGCCTGCAGACTCACCTTGTGTTCGTTGTTCTTCAGGCATCAGACACGATCCTTTCTTTTCGGAATTTGCGGCAGCTGGTCAACAATTTGTTCGTTATAGCCGATCTTCCCGGACTCTTCCTTGTACGGAGTCCGCTGGACGGTAGGCTGAGCATACTGCTTGTACCAGCTTTCGCCATCGACCGTCTGCACAGTTTCATAGGGGCCGGTGGGAGCCATGTACTGATTTGCGTTGCACATAGCAAATTGCCGCTCTGTACCGCCGGCAGGTGTTTCATAACCCGTGATTCTGCCTCCGCCAATTTCCACATCGCGGAAGGTCGGAGGTTCAGTAGGAATGGGGCCTGTCTCGGGTACTGAGCCAGTCGAAGCATAGGGGCTACCGACATCCACATCGGAATCACCCAAAATCGGAGGCTTGCCAGGAACACATCCGCCGTTTCCTTCTTGGGGCACTTGCGCACCTGCGGCGGCGCCGCCAGTAAGCGTCACGGTATCCTGATCTTCTCCGTCCATTGCGGAAACAACTTCATTTCCAACAACCGCTCCGGCAGCAGTCGATACAGGGTCGCCTGCGCCAACCGGAGCACCCGAATAGCCGAGATAACTTGTAAGTGCCTGAGCAGCTTTCTCTCCTTTAATGGAGCCGACAGAGGAGATATCTCCCGTAGCTACTGCGCCAATGACACTGTTGGCAAATTTGCCACCCGATGCCATGCTGGAACCAAACATCGCCCCGCCGATTACACTTCCAACGCCTCCGGCTGTTCCCGTTGCGCTGCTTGCTGCGGCATTGCCTGCCGCACGTTTTGCAACTGCAAGCAGACCACCTCCGGAACCGGAGAAAGCCTGCCCTGCGGCTTGGTGAGTGGTGCTTGAACCAGAAGCATGATTCCTATTGAAAATGTTGCCCACCGCTCCGCCAAGTCCGCCGACTGCTGAGCCAACAGCCCTGCCGGCAATGAGCAGTTCACCCAGCATACTTCCACCGGTTCGGCCGACATTGATCCCAAGTGCAGCCAGAAAGCTGTCTATCTTCTGACTGATTTTCAGGAATGCCACAGCACACAAAAACCAGATAAAAATATTGCCGGCCACCGCTTCATTGCTGGATTCCGCAATGGCACTTTCTACCTCAGATTCCTCCAGGGCCAATGCCGGCGTGCAGCACATAAGCAGCAACATCAGGACAGCAATTCCTGTTGTCCAAGTTCTCTTGCGCATTGTTACCTCCTATTCTCAGAGGGAGAGCGGATTGGCAATAAAGCCTCCGACCATGGATACAAACAGGCGAAGACACCATGCATTCATCACCAGGAGAAACAGTTGGCCGCCGAGCATTCTCCCCCATGCGCTGAAGATATTGGAAGTACTCTCTGATGCTCCTGTCGCAAACGCCATGGGTGCAGTATAGATCAGGACGCCGACCATGATATACCGTTCCGCCGCCTCAAATAGAAGTTTGATGTAGTTCCACGCCACAATAATTGTGAGAATCAACACGATAAGGCTAACAGATCCGGAGGCCAGTGCGCCGACAATGACCGTCAGCACGCTGGCGAAACTCGCAAACTCAATCGGTGGAAGCGATGCATCCACGATCCAGGAGTACGGGGTACCGGCAATGGTCAGAATCAACGCCATGATCTGATCTGAATAATACGCCAGGAGTATAAATAGGACTGACCGAAGGAGCAATTTACCGGGATCCTCCGCACTGAGGCCGATACCTGCTCCATAGTTTTTGAACAGCTGCCAAACCAGGTTGAGGAGAATAAAGCCAATGGCAATCGCCACAAATATCTCGTACATGGTCTCTGCAGCCGGGAAATATCGGATGAATACGGACATATCGCAGCCTAATGCACCCAGAACTGATCCGGTGATCAGATCGAGTATATTCATGACCTGTTCAGCGATCCATCCGACAATACTATCAAGAATGCCCATCTGAACACCTCCAGATAGTGGTTATCCCTCAAAATCCTTCAGATAATCCGGATTCAAGGGGATGATACTGGCAGCGGTGAGACAAAGGGCGATTCCCGCTACGATGCCGCCAATAAGGTAAACGATGTTCTTCTTCATGTGTTGCTCCTTTCCCTTCGTGTTGTTTTCAGCTGGGTGTCCACGTGCCGCCGGAGAAGAAGGGTGTGACATAGGCCATGATGAATCCCAAGCCGTTCAAAATGGCCCAAGTGATAATAATGCGCTTGAGCCAGGCACGAGACTCATCGACCGTACGCCCAGACTTGGAGAAATTCATGAGCAGCAGTGCGATGCTGGCCGTGACAATTGCGGCAATCGTCGAGATTCCGAGGATCTGGGTGTAGACATCCTGCATGATCTCACTTGCTTTCGACCAGATGGTTTCACCGGCGGCATGTGCCTGGAGGGGAGTCATGGCCAACGCTGTGGGGATCAAAAAGGCAGTATAGAGCATTCTGCCCTTGTCAATTCTCCGGATCTTCCCCCGAAGTTTCTGCCCAGCGAGTTTGATATTGCTGTGCATAGTGTTGTTTTCCTCCTTATGCATAATCTAAAAAATGCAACGAGCCCGAGGTGGAAGCATGACAGTGCGATCCGCTTTCTCCCCGGGCTCATTCCCAACAAAAAAACCGCCCGTGAAGGGCGGTAATGTCAGTATGCATTTTTCGACGATGAAATCATATCATAGAACAACTATAATAGCAATTCAAGAACAAAACAACTTTCCTACAAAAAAAGTCTAAGTCACTCAGGCAAGAATTGCTTGATGATTTCAATACAGTCTCTGGCTGTGTAACCCCAAAGAATCCGATCCAATGCGCGTATCGCTGCATTCAAGTAGTTGTGGTACGATGCGATCGACATGGGAAATCCCCTGGCGTCCAGCACTTGCAGGATGTCTTCACGCCGTTTGGGTTTGCTCTTGGTGAAGTAAGTCTCATAAAGGATCTGATACATGAGCTCCCCACGATCAGGATCTTGACGCACCGCTTCAAGTGCGGTGTTGATGATGTCCAACATGGTCTTGCTGCGGATAACGCTCTTGGTATGATTTTCAAGTTTTGTGTTGCTGAGGTCAATGCCGGCCAGTTCCGCATTGACCTCCAGGGTTGACAGTCTGGTACCGTGTTCCATTTCCATTCTCAGATTCAATTCAGATTCTGAAATGAAGACAGAATAGGCAACGCGGCGATATTGCTTCAGCAGAAACTTGGTGTTGTGGAAATTGTCCACTCGCTGTTTCGGGGCTGCTTTTCCCTCGAGTTTTTCCACACCAGTGTGCAGCGCTGTGGATATTTCGTCCTTCACAAGTTCCTTTTCGAGCCCTAACGCCGGACGCATAGGCCTTTTCTCTTTTGACGGCATAGTTTAGATTCCCTCCTTTGCTTTCCGGGGTTTAGGTGGTCCGCGATAAAGCCCTGCCTTTAGTTCAGATTCCTCCCAGTCTAAGGAACTGTAGAAGATTAAGGGAACCGGCCGAGCAAAAAAAGAACTGGGCGGTACCTGAAATACCTGAATTTTCAGGGTTCTCGCCCCAGGTGAGACGGCTTTTTCGCTTGGGACGCCAGTCTGGACATCTACCAGGATGTTCCGGTCAGATTCCAGTTGGCCAGTTGCCTTGGCGATGCCCAGGATCTCTCCTAGTTTTTGGATTTGCAGTTTTTCGCAATCTTCACCATAGATCATCTCGCGAAACCTGCATGGAGAAATAATAGAGCCGCGTGAACTGGAAAAGCTCACGCGGCTGATAAGTCCGGCCTCTTCGATTTTTAAGATGAATCGCCCGACTCTTGATTTCGACCATCCCCAACGCTTTGCAAGGTACGAATAGGATAACAGCGGTTTGCCTTTCATATTGGCGTAGTACACAACGGGCATATATTCAGATCCCTGGACGGTTTCATCGTTGAGAATGGTATGGAGCCATAAATCCATAATAGCGTCCAATTCACTGAATTGGACGCTGCCCTGTGCTTTACTGTGGCGGACGAGTTGCCGTCCAACAGGAAGTGGAAAGAAAAAGAACCCCGAGCCCTTATAGCTGTAGTAGTTATACTCCAGATGGACACAATGTCTTTTCCAATCACTAATGGTATAGCGCAGCACTTCAGTCTCTTCATCCAGAATTTCATACTCAAGGAATCCGGCATCTTGAAAATAATCCATCAGTTCACGAGCACCCGCCTTACTGTGCACGCGGAGAATGCGCGGCAGTGCGGATAATTTGCAGATCCATTGCCCAGGCCCTTCCAAATATCGCTGCATACCGATTTGCCGATAGTTTGAACGAAAGCAGGCATACGAATAGAGGGCCATCAGACTGAACAGATGTAAGGATCCTTCATTATGAAAATCCTTGTGATCATTGAAATAACGAAACCACTTCTTATGAACACGGGATTTTGGAAAACAAACCAGCTGTCTCTGCTGCATACACGCCATAAAATTCCCTCCTCTCTGAAAAAAGTGGATCTCAAGCTCCCTGGTCCTGGGAGTCGCAGGCATCTCAGCCTATACCCATTCTTGTGGGCTATCCGTCCCTCGGTTTGCGGCCTAGCCGGACGAGCGTACCATTGTTTTCCCATGTTGTCGTCGCTATGGGCTTGTCCTCGGCCCTTTGCACCTGCCACGGTGGCTCGAACATGGTGATGTCTTGAGATCGTATGCAATTTTCAAGGTACATCTGCGAGGAGTGAGAGAGGTTTGTTTGAGCCGGTATGTTACCCCCGGAATGTACCTCTCATAATGAATGGAGAAAAAGTGGGGGCTACCTTGCCCCCTTTTTCGAAAAAAAATAAAAGGCCATCTCAGCACTGTGAGATAGCCTTGGCATAATATGCGTTATATACGTTGTTATCTTCTGCCCTCCTCCGTAACACATACAAAGAACAACTACAAGGAGGGAGACCATGGCAAGAGCGAAAAAGCCACGATATGAGTATATCGAAAGCAAGCAGCTCTATCGAAAACGCCTGAAAGGGCGTGATGGCAAGACTGTTGCCTTGTACGGTAAAACGCCACAGGAGCTGTCCATCAAAATTGAGGAGTTTCAGGAGGATCTTCTCAACTATCAGGACAATCGTGAGAACCCTTATGTCGGCGACTATGCAGACTATTGGCTGGATCTGCAAGAAGGCCATCTGACCTATGGTGCCTACACAGATTATCAGAGTGTCATTAACCGACATATCAAGCCGCCCATGGAAGGGCTGCGTATGCGGGATGTAAAGCCCGACGACATCAAGCGCATGATGAAGCGGGTCACATCCTACAGCAAGTCCATCCATGACAAAACCTATATGCTCGCCAAGCAGATCTTTACCAACGCCTTTGAAAATGGGATGATCAACAGCAATCCATGTCCCAAGATGCACGCTGGCGGGCGCGATCCGGAGGAGAGACAAGCATTGACTGATGAACAGATGAAGACCTTACTGGATGCGGTAAAGGGCACTCGGGCATATGTGTTCTGCATGATTGGCCTTTATGCTGGTCTGCGCAGAGAGGAAATTCTTGGCCTTAAATGGGACTGTGTTTCTCTGGATAAGACCCCTTGCATTTATGTTAAGCGAGCTTGCCGGTTTGTCCATAATCGTCCCGTTGTCGAAGAGCGGCTGAAGACCAAAGCGAGTAAGCGGCGCATTCCCATTCCGCCCCAACTGGTGGAATGCCTGACTGAAGCAAAGAACAATTCCAAATCACCCTTTGTCATTGGGAATGAAGACGGCACTCCGTTGGCTGAATCGCAATTCCAACGCTTATGGAAGTACATCCAAAAACGCACTGTGGGAACAAGAACCTATAACCGATATGTAGACGGCAAGAAACTCACCTTCACCTTTGAGGCCGTCAAAGGTGAGCGAGCCCGCCATAATCCTGATGTCGTGTACACGATTGATTTTAAGGTGACCCCGCATATCCTTCGCCACACATACATCACAAACTTGTTGCTCAGGGGCGTGGATATCAAAACCGTCCAGTATCTTGCTGGGCATGAACGCGCAAAGATCACCCTTGATATCTATGCCCATCTCACATATAATCGACCTGAAGAGATTATTGAGAAGATCAATATGGCTTTTGCTCCTGGTGCAGTTACGGGGAATTGACAAGCTATCTAAGAAAAACCGAGAACTCGCCTATGATTCCTGTTGGGGTCCATAGGCGAGTCCTTTTTCATTAACGATCTGATAAATAGGTTCATGTATGCGCATCCAAAACATTCAATTATTACTCATATAAAAGTGATGCTGTTGATCAATGGATAATTTCGAAAAGCGCAGCACTATGAAAATAACCTCAATATTGAGGTTACAGTAGAGGTTATTTCAGAAATAAAGGCGAAAAAACCCAGTGTTTTCAATGGTTTCAAACGACAGACTACAAAAAGTACGGCCTCAAGGCCGCGCGGCGTGCGCCCCAGTTCTCCAAGCGCTGAGTCCACGTTTTCCGTTTCCGAAAATTGCCGCCCGATTCGGGCGGCAATTTTTTGTGTCTTTTGGGGCTGCCGCACCGGGCGGGCGCCCGCGCATGGCCTGCCGGCCCCCCGCGCCGCGAAGCGCCGCAATTTGCCGCATTTCAATTGCTTTTTTTGCATGACAGGTGTAGAATACCTTGTATTCTCTGCAAATCCTGGATTTAAGGAGGGCTTACGCCATGGACGAACGCGTAAGAGAGCTGCTGGAGCGGGTGCGCGAGACCGCCGTCACGGTAGGCGAGGCGGCCGGGACCACCGCGCGCTACGCCGGGAAATGCGCCGGTCAGATGGTCGATGTGGCCAAACTGAACATGCGCATCTTTGACCTGAACGGCGAAATCAACGACCTGCTCAAATCCATAGGCCGGATGGTGTACGACACCCATCGGGGGGCGGAGCCCGACGCCGCCTCCCTGGCCCCGCTTTTGAGCCAGATCGATGAAAAGCACGAGGCCATCGCCCAGCTCAAGCAGCGCATCCGTCTTTTGAAAAACGTCCGTTCCTGCCCGGACTGCGGGTGCGCCTGCGGCCGGGAGGACAAGTTCTGCAAGGCGTGCGGCCGCCCGTTGTGAGCAAAGCGCCGCGGTCAGGAGGACAGACGCAATGAATTACACATTTGAACAATACCGGCACAGCGCCGACTTTCTCCGCGCGCGCCTGGGCGGCTTTTCCCCCAAGATCGCCATGATCCTGGGTTCCGGCCTGGGTTATCTGGGCGACCTGGTGGAAGACGCGGCGGCGGTCCCCTACGGAGATATTCCGCACTTCAAGACCTCCACCGCCCCCGGGCATAAGGGCCGGCTGGTCTTCGGCACGCTGGAGGGCCAGCCGGTGGCCGTGATGCAGGGACGGATGCACCACTACGAGGGGTACTCCTACGAGGAGGTCGCCTATGCCGTGCGGGTGCTGCGGCTGCTGGGCTGCGATACTCTGATCGTGACCAACGCCGCCGGGTGCATCAACACCGCCTGGAAGGCCGGGGAGCTGATGCTCATTTCCGACCACATCAAATTCTTTCTGGAATCCCCGCTGCGCGGAGAGAACATCCCGGAATTCGGCGTGCGCTTCCCCGACGCGTCTCACCTGTACACCCCCGCCCTGCGCACGCTGGCCCGGGAGACCGCGGGCGAGCTGGGGATCGATCTGAAGGAAGGCGTGTATATGTATTTCCCCGGGCCCCAGTACGAGACCCCGGCGGAGATCCGTGCCGGGCGTATTTTAGGAGCCGACGCGGCGGGCATGTCCACCGCGCCGGAGGTCATCGCGGCGGGACACTGCGGCATGCGGGTGCTGGGCTTCACGCTGCTGTCCAACATGGCCGCCGGCATCCTGGACCAGCCGCTGACCGAACAGGAGGTGCTGGACGCCGCCGAGGCCTGCCGGGACAAGTTCTCCCGGCTGGTGCTGGCATGCCTGCGCAAGATCGACTGACATCATAAAAGGAGCATGAAATGGCTATACTCATCTATAATTGCACGGCCGTGCGCATGGACGAGGCCGGGACCGTGCTGCCCCACGCCTATGTTCTGGTGGAGGGCAGCAAGATCGTCTCCGTAGGCGACCAGCGGCCCCAGGGCTTTACCGGCCGCCAGATCGACGGGAAGGGCAACGTGCTGCTGCCGGGCCTGGTCAACTGCCACACCCATGTGCCCATGACCGCCATGCGCGGCTACGGCGACGGGCACGACCTTCAGGACTGGCTGCACCACTATATCTTTCCGGTGGAGGCCAGATGGGACGAGCGGGCCATCCGCTGCTGCACCGCCCTTGGCCTGGCGGAGATGATCGCCACCGGCACCACCTGCATCGCCGATATGTATATGTTTACCGACGCGGTGGCACAGGAAGTGGTATCCGCGGGGCTGAGCGCCAACCTGTCCTGCGGCGGGGTGCTCTTCGACCCCGTCTTCGACCCCAAGACCTGCCACGACTGCGTGGCCCAGGAGGCCCTGGCCCAGCGCTGGCACGGCTACGGAGACGGGCAGATCCGGTTTGACGCCTCCATCCATGCCGAGTATACGTCCCGGAGCGAGCTTTGGAAGTGGACGGCGGATTTTGCCAAGGCCAACGGCCTGGGCATGCATGTACACATTTCCGAGACCCGGAAGGAGCATGCCGAGTGCATTCAGCGCCACGGCAAGACCCCCGTGCAGACGCTGGACCGGTACGGCGTCTGGGACGTGCGGGGCATTGCCGCCCACTGCGTCTATACCACGGCGGAGGATTGGGCCATTCTGGCCGCCAAGGGAGTCTCCGCCGTCCACAACCCCTGCTCCAACCTGAAGCTGGGCAGCGGGATCGCCCCTGTGCCCGCCATGAAGGCGGCGGGCGTGAACGTGTGCCTGGGTACCGACGGCGTGTCCTCCAACAATAACCACGACATGTTCGAGGAGATGAAGCTGGCCGCCATCCTCCACAACGGTGCCGCCTGCGATCCCCTGGCCCTGGGAAGCTGGGATGCGCTGCGCATGGCCACCGTCAACGGCGCGGCGGCGCTGGGCCGAAAGACCGGGCGGATCGAACCCGGCTACGACGCCGACCTGATCCTGGTGGACTTCTCCCACCTGAACCTGTTCCCCTGCCATGACCCGGTTTCCAACCTGGTCTACGCCGCCCACGGCGGCGACGTGTGCATGAATATGGCCCGCGGCCGGGTCATATACAAGGATGGGGACTTCCTCACCATTGATCTCGAGCAAGTAAAGCGGGAAGTGGCAAACTATGCCGTGCCCCTGCTCTTCGGAACGAAATAAGGGGGACTGCCACTTGTCCAGCCAATCGAAAAAGAACACCTTTTATGGGGCGGCCGCTCTGCTGACTGTGACCACCATCGTGGTCAAGATCATCGGCGCCATCTACAAGATCCCGCTGACCGCCCTGCTGCCCGACGAGGCCTACGGCGATTTCGGCGCGGCATACAATATCTACAGCTTTTTTCTGACCATCTCCACGGCGGGGCTGCCCGTGGCCCTGTCCAAGACCGTATCCGAGTGCAACGCGCTGGGCCGGGAGAACCAGAAGGAGCGGGTCTTCCGGATGGCCTTCTGCGCCTTTTTGTTCATGGGCGTATTCAGCTTTATCTGCATGTCGGTATTCAGCCAGTTCGTGGCCACCCACGTCCTGCAAAATGAGAAGGCCGTCTATGCCGTACTGGCGCTGGCTCCGGCGGTGCTGTGCACCTGCATCTGTTCGGCCTTCCGGGGATACGCCCAGGGCCACATGAACATGGTGCCCACCGGCATCTCCCAGATCATCGAGGCCCTGTGCAAGCTGCTGCTGGGCCTGGGCCTGGCCCTGCTGATCCTCCGCTCCGCCATCCAGCCGGAGGATCTGCGCGACCGGCTCTCCGCTGCGGGCGCCCTGTTGGGCGTGTCCATCGGCAGCATCCTGTCGGTGATCTACCTCTTTTTCAACCACAGGCGGACCAGGCAGCGGCAGAAGACCGCCGCCGACGTACCGGAGCCGGGCAGCACGATCCTGGCCCGGCTGCTCAAACTGGCCATCCCCATCACCTTGAGCTCCTGTACCATGTCCCTGGTCACCCTCATCGACACCAACCTGGTCAACGGCCAGCTCCAGAACGTCTTTACCTCCATCCAGGGCGGCCTGTCCGGGATCTCCAACAGCTTTCTCGACATCTTCCCCAAGTCGGTGACGATCTTCCAGAACAATCTGACCGCCTGGCAGGAGGCTGCGGCGCTGAACCCGCTGACAGAGCTCAACCCCGTTCTGGATTCCACCCGCTCCCTCTACGGCGCCTATCAGAAAACCATGAGCATCTATAACCTGCCCTTTAACCTGATGGTGCCCTTCACCGCCTGTATCGTGCCCGGCATCTCGGCGTGCCTTGCCCGGCGGGACCGGCTGGGCGCCCAGCGGGTCACCGAATCCGCCATGCGCATCTCCGCCCTCATTGCCCTGCCCTGCGGCTTCGGCCTGTTCGCGCTGGGCGGCCCCATCATCCAGCTGCTGACCGTCGGCAACGTGGACGCCTCCATCGCCGGACCGCTGCTCTCGATCCTGGGCATTGCCTCCATCTTCGTGTGCATCCAGGTGGTGGCCGCCGCCATCCTGCAGGCCAACGGCATTGTGAATCTGCCCATTATCACCATGGTCATCGGCGGCGTCATCAAGCTGGCCACCAACTACACGCTGGTGGGCAACCCGAAGATCATGATCTTCGGCGCGCCGGTGGGCACGCTTTTGTGCTTTGCGGTGATCTCCATCCTCAATCTGGGCATCATCAAGCGGATGGTCCACCAGCCGCCCCGGTATACCAGGGTCTTCGTCAAGCCCTTCGTCGCCTCCGCCATCATGGCGGTCGCGGCCTGGGCCTGCCACGGGCTGTTCGCCCGTTTTCTCAGCGGCAGCTTCCTGAAAGACGCCATGGCCACGGGCGGCGCCATCCTGGCGGCCGTAGTGGTATATGCAATTTTAGTGCTGGCTTTGCGGGTCATCTCCAGAGAGGACCTGGAACTGATGCCCAAGGGTGAAAAAATCGCAAAAATTTTGCATATCCGTTGAGTTTTTTGGAAATATGGGTTGCAGGAGGCCTTGAAATATGGTAGATTTTCAGTATAAGGACGCTTATGGCGTCAAGGATCTGGAGGAGATCGTCCGCCTGCTCCGCGCCCCCGGCGGATGCCCATGGGATGCGGAACAGACACACGCCTCCATCCGCCGCAATTTCCTGGAGGAGGCCTACGAGGCCGTGGAGGCCATCGACGAGGGCAGCTCCGAACACCTTCAGGAAGAGCTGGGCGACGTGCTGCTCCAGGTGGCGCTTCATGCCCGTATGGAGCAGGAGGAGGGCCGCTTCGATCTGGACGGCGTGGCCGACGGCATCTGCAAAAAGCTGATCTACCGCCACCCGCATGTGTTCGGCGACGTGAGCGTATCCGGCACCGGCGAGGTTTTGTCCAACTGGGAGGCCCTCAAGCGCGTGGAAAAGGGCCAAGAGACCAACACCGACGCTCTGGAGGCGGTGGCCCGCTCTCTGCCCGCCCTGTGGCGTGCGGAAAAGGTGCAGAAAAAGGCGAAAAAGGCCGGTTTTGACTGGCCGGACATCTCCGGCGCGTTGGACAAGCTGTCTGAGGAGCTGGAGGAGCTGAAGGCCGCGGCGGCCCAAGGCACCAATGTGGAAGAGGAATTGGGAGACCTGCTTTTCTCCGCCGTGAACGTCTCCCGCTTTGTCAAGGCCGACCCGGAGCAGGCCCTGAACGCCGCCACCGACAAATTTATCTCCCGCTTCCGCAAGGTGGAAGCGCTGGCCGTCCGGGAAGGGCGAAGCATGGAAGGCATGACGCCGGACGAGCTGGACAAGCTGTGGGAGCGTGCCAAACGTACTTAAAAGCGGCAACGCTTTAAGTATATCAGCGGCGCATCCGCGCCGCAAAAACATAGGAGGAATAAGTACTATGAACAAGGCTGAATTGATCAATGCCGTCGCCGAGAAGGCCGGCCTGTCCAAGAAGGATACCGAGACCGTTGTGAACGCCACCATCGATGTGATCGCCGGCGCCCTGGCCGACGGCAACAAGGTGCAGCTGGTCGGCTTCGGCGCGTTCGAGGTCAAGAGCCGTGCCGAGCGCACCGGCCGCAACCCCAAGACCAAAGAGGAGATCAAGATCCCCGCCTCCAAGGTGCCCGTGTTCAAGCCCGGCAAGGCCCTGAAGGACACCGTCTCCAAGTAAAACAGGAGCGCCGAGCGCCCGGGACGCGAAAGGGCGCGCAGGGGGAACGTTTCTAAAATCCATGCGGCTCCGGGCTCTCCCGGGGCCGCGTCTTTTCCGGAGGCAGCTTATGCGATTGGACAAATGGCTCAAGGTCTCACGACTCATCAAGCGGCGTACGGTGGCCAACGAGGCCTGCGACAACGCCCGGGTAAGCGCCAATGGCCGCCCGGTCAAGGCCAGCTACGACGTGAAGCCCGGGGATGTGCTGGAACTGCGCTTTGGCGAACGCACCGTCCGGGTGGAGGTCCTGGCTGTGGACGAACACGCCAACAAGGCCGAGGCCCCCGCGCTGTACCGGGAATTGCTCTGACCCTGCGGCTCAAAAAGGCAGGCATTTTTGAGCCGCGATACAGCCCGGCGCGCACTCGCCGCGCTCATACGCTTGCGGGCCGAGCGGTGTTTCTTCCAAGGCGTATGTCCTTGGAAATGGTATTTCATCTTATTTCGCCGCCTGCGGGCGGCGAAATCCTGCCGGGGGCGCTGGCCCCATACCGGAACCCGTTCTCCTCTTGTATGGGTTTTGCGTTTTTCGGCAGACCGGGGCGGCACGGCCTTTCCGAAGGCTGCGCCGCCCTTTGTTGTATCCGCTCCTGCAACAAAAGCGCCCGTTGCCGGTAGCAACGGGAGGGACGCACCGCCCCCCCAAATACAGTCAGGAGGGAACGATATGAAACACATCAACTGGAGCGAGCTCACCCCCGTGTGCTACAGCATCGCAACACAGGAGGACAAGGACATCGGCGTGGCCGCCGACCTGCTTTTCCACAACATCCGCACGGGCATGGGCGTCCATGCCGGGTCCTATGCGCTGGGACCCGGGTACACCCCGGATTACAAGGCCCTCAAGGCCCTGTGGGATGCCTGCACCGAGGCGGAGCGTCAGGCCGTCAACACCGAATTCAACGCCTGGCTCCAGCGCATGAAGGAGCACTATCAGGAGCTGTGCCAGCTGTGGAGCGACGGGGACAAGAGCCTCAACCTGCGCTGCCGGATGATGACCGCTCTGGTGACGCCGGACACGGACGATGCTTAACAGCCGGGACATCGACGACCTGCGCGCGGACGTGGCGGCCAACTGCCGGGTCTGGATGCAGCTGTGCCGGGATGCGGGCCTTGCGGTCTGCATCACCGGCACGGTCCGGGACCGGGCGTACCAGGAATACTGCTACCAAAACGGGACCAGCAAAGGGCGCGTGCCTACCTTCCACGCTCAGGGCGTTGGGCTGGCCTTCGACTTCTGCAAAAACGTCAAGGGGCAGGAATACTCCGACCCGGCGTTTTTCCAGCGGGCCGGGGAGCTTGGGGAGCGGGTCGGCTTCGAATGGGGCGGGCGATGGAAGTCCTTTCCCGACCGCCCGCATCTGCAATGGAGCGGCGGCGGGAAATACACCGGCAGCATGATCCTGGCCGGGCGGTATCCGCCCGCCATGCCGCTGTACCGTGCCGCGGAGACCGCAGGGGAGGCCAAAGAGGAGGACGAGGATATGAAGCTGTACCACTGGTTTTCGGACATGCCGGACTGGGCGAGGGGGAGCGCGGAGAAGGCGTACCGCCGGGGCATCCTCCAGGCCGACGCGGACAGCGGAGCCGTGAACGTCTATGAGTGCAGCCTGCAGACCATCGTATGGCTGGACCGGCTGGGCCTGCTGGAGGCGGAACCCTCCGAAGCCCTTCTTTCATAAAACCTTCACGCTCCGTTCATATCTTGTTCACCAACCGCGCTCCAAAACGCGCTATGATAATCCCGTCAGGATGAAGCGACTGATCAACACACACACCACCCCTCCTCTCTCTTCTCTTTCCCTCTCAAACACCAGGAACGCGGGTCCGCCGGTTTTCGGCGGGCCCGCGTTCTGCATTTACCATAAGCGTACAAACTCTGCGCAAGATTTAATCTTCCCGTAACATCTTACGCTTTTTCCCTTAACATCTCCCGCGTATTCTATTCCTTGCAAGAGACAGTTTCTTTTTCATTTCATTGTATCCTCTTTCCTGAGAACGGGCCGGACGTCATGGAGCAGACGTCCGGCCCGTTCTGTTTGTACCCAGGGGGGTACGCTCATTGCGCCATTTGGATCCGCTTTCCCGTACAGCGCTCCAAAAAGGAGGCAAACGCCTCCGGGTCCCCGCTGAGGAAGCGGGACTTGTCCAGCACGAACCCCCGGCGGCGGTCCAGCATGATCACATAATGTCCCGCATCCCCGCAGATGGTACGGATCACGCCGCAGGTGCTGCGGGTGCTGCTCCGCCCGGTTCCCGTGGAGTAGCCGTGCGCGTCAAAGCAATCGCGTATGGTGACCGGCGTCTGATCCACCATGTGCCGTCCAAAACGATTGATATACTTCTCGTAAAAAAGGCGCTGCGGCGGGGCTTGTATCGTACCTCCTTTTCTGATACGATAACGTTCAGGCAACACCGCACAAGCATGCCGTGCCGCGCCGCACGGTGCATACCGATCAAGCGAGGGATCGCCCATGTATTATCTGGAAAGCACCAAGACAGACCCCAGCTGGAACCTGGCGCTGGAACAGTACGTGTTTGACGTGCTGGGCCCCCGGGACGACTGTTTCATGCTCTGGCAGAACGACAACACCATCGTGGTGGGCAAGCACCAGAACACGCTGGAGGAGATCAATACCGACTATGTGAAGGAGCACGGCGTGACGGTGGTACGCCGCCTGTCCGGCGGCGGAGCGGTCTATCACGATTTGGGAAACCTCAATTTTACCTTTGTGGCGGAGAACCGCTTCGGCAGTGAATTTGACTTTTCCACCTTCTGCCGGCCCGTGGTGGACGCGCTGCGCAGCCTCGGCGTTCCCGCGGAGATCAACGGCCGCAACGACATGACCATCGAGGGCAGGAAATTTTCCGGAAACGCGCAGTACATGAAGAAGGGCCGCATCATGCACCATGGAACCCTGATGTATGACTCCGACCTGGAGGCGGTCAGCCGGGCGCTGAACGTTAAGCCGGACAAGATTGAATCCAAAGGTCTGAAATCGGTGCGCAGCCGTGTGACCAACATCCGCCCTTATGTCACAGACCAGGCCCTGACGGTAGACGGCTTCCGGGAGATCCTGCGCCGCTCTATGTTCCGCGCTTATCCGCTGACCGCCTATGCTCTCACACCGGAGGACCTGGCCGCGGTCGAGCGCCTGCGGCGGGATGTGTACCGCCGCTGGGAATGGAATTATGGCGCCTCCCCCGCCTGCCGCATCCGCAAGGAGCGCCGGATGGAGGGCTGCGGCGTGATCCAGGTCCACATGGAGGTGGAGCACGGATGCATCGCCGCGCTGGCCTTTTTCGGGGACTACTTTTCCCTGGAAGACAGCGGTGCGCTGGTCCAGCGGCTGCTGGGGGTTGCGCTGGAAGAGGGCGCGCTCCGCGCCGCGCTGGACGGCTGCGCCATCGGGCGCTATTTCAGCCGCCTGGATCTGGACACCTTCCTTTCCATCCTCCTGCAATAAGGCTTCCCCCGCAGGCGCCCTGCGGCGGGCCGCCCCCCTGAAGACAGCCCAAACGCCCTGCGTGCGACAGGCCATATGCCGCTTGTGCCGCGGCAGGCAATTCCAGCTTTTTCTTTGCTGTACTATTTGTGAGTAATTTTTTGAAAATATAACCGATTTGTAACCGTTGCGATGTAACCTATACTCAACAAGAGAACACCGGGCCGCTGCAGCCCGGTATCAGCTTCAAATTTTCAGTTGAGAGGGGAACATCCCATGAACAAACGTTTTCAGAAAATTGCCGCCCTGTCCTGCGCAACCGCTCTGACCCTGTCCCTCCTGACTCCCTCCGCCCTGGCAAACGGGAACGGGAAAGGCAACGGAGAGGACAAGGGATCCACCGGGGCGGGTCAGACGGAGGTCCATATTCACGGCGTCAAGGACATTGCCGACAACAAGGACGAAGTGACCATCACCGTGGGCGACAAGTCTTATACCGGCGTCTTGAAGGGTGACAAACTTACCATTGAGATGGGCAGCACCGACAACGGCTTCGATTTTGGCAAGGACGAGTCCCTGGAGATCGGATATAAGACTGCCAACGGAAGCGGTACGATCCTCATCAAACACCAAGAGGGCAACGGCGCCAACATTGGAACGGAACACGATAAGGGCCTGAACAACTTCAAGGGTGAAGTCAAGCCCAATCCAGTCCCCTCCACCCAGCCCTCTGCTGAGCCTTCCGCCGAGCCCTCCGCTGTGCCTTCTGCTCAGCCCTCCGCCGAGCCTTCCGCCGAGCCTTCCGCCGAGCCCTCCGCTCAGCCCTCCGCCGAGCCTTCCGCTCAGCCCTCCGCTGAGCCTTCCGCTCAGCCTTCCGCTCAGCCCTCCGCCGAGCCCTCCTCTGAGCCGTCCGCTCAGCCTTCCGCTGAGCCCTCCTCCGAGCCTTCCGCCGAGCCCTCCACAGAGCCTTCCGCCGAGCCCTCCTCCGAGCCTTCCACCGAGCCTTCCGCTGAGCCCTCCACCGAGCCTTCCGCTGAGCCCTCCACCGAGCCTTCCGCC
>NZ_JALFGV010000012.1:0-6309 GCF_022777125.1 Lawsonibacter sp. | reverse complement strand
GGCGCCCGTCATAGCGCAGGCGTATCGGTCCGTCCCGTACGCGCAAAGGCCCCCGCCGCGAGGTGTGGGCGAAGCAAGGTGGTACCACGAAGCGGAATGCTCTCGTCCTTGATGCATGGCATCGAGGGCGTTTTTTTATCGGAGATTGTCCCCGGCCGGCGATGGCCCTGCCGCTTCCGTGGTATAACATTTTTTGAAAAAGGAGAATGCAACATGAAAAAATTTGTCTCTCTGCTCCTCACCGGCGTGCTGGCGTTCGGCCTGCTGGCCGGCTGCGGCAACAGCGGCACCGCCGCTTCCCCCGCCCCTGAGACGGCCGCGCCTGAGACCGGCACGCCCGAGACCGGCAGCCTGGAAGGTACCGTTCTTAAGGTAGGAGCCACGCCCGCGCCCCACGCCGAGATCCTGGAGGTGGTCAAGCAGCTGCTGGCCGAGCAGGGCATCACCCTGGAGATCACCGTCTTCAACGACTACATTCAGCCCAACACCGCGGTGGAGAACGGCGACCTGGACGCCAACTACTTCCAGCATATCACCTACATGGACGAGTTCAACGCCAGCAACGGCACCCACCTGGTCAGCGCCGCCGCCATCCACTACGAGCCCTTCGGCCTGTATGCCGGAAAGACCGACAGCCTGGACGCGCTGGCGGACGGCGCCCAGATCGCCGTGCCCAACGATACCACCAATGAGGCCCGTGCCCTGCTCCTGCTGCAGCAGGAGGGGCTGATCACCCTCAAGGAGGGCGCCGGCCTTACCGCCACCAAGGCGGATATCGCCGAGAACCCCAAGAACCTGGACATCGTGGAGCTGGAGGCCAGCCAGCTGCCTGTGCGTCTGGCGGACGTGGATATGGCCGTCATCAACGGCAACTACGCCATCGACGCCGGGCTGAAGGTGTCCGACGCCCTGGCCGTTGAGGCTGCCGACGGCGAGGCGGGCACCGCCTACGCCAATGTGCTCACCGTCAAGGAGGGCCGGGAGAACGAGCCCGCCATCCAGGCCCTGGTGGAGGCCCTCCAGAGCCAGCAGGTCAAGGATTTCATTGATGAGACCTACGACGGCGCCGTGGTCGCCGTATTCTAAAAGGGAACCGGCAGGCCTGCCCGGCACACTGGGACGGGCCTGCCGGTCCGTTCAGACGGGAAAGGAGGATGACGCCGTGAACGTTGCGCAGGATCTGAGCGCATTGATTGGAAACACGCCTTTGCTGGAGCTGAAACATTTTGCCCCCGGGGTCCTGGTCAAGCTGGAGAGCTTTAATCCGCTCTCCTCCGCCAAGGACCGGGCGGGGTACTATATGATCCGGGACGCGGAGGAGCGGGGGCTGCTGAAGCCCGGCGGCATCATCGTGGAACCCACCAGCGGCAACACCGGCGTGGCGCTGGCCTATATCGGGGCGATCCGGGGCTATCGTGTGATCCTGACCATGCCGGAGAGCATGAGCGCCGAACGGCGGGGCCTGCTCTCCGCCCTGGGGGCAGAACTGGTGCTCACGCCGGGAGAGGGCGGCATGTCCGCGGCCATCGACAAGGCGCTCGCGCTGCTGGCGCAGATGCCGGGGGCCTGGATGCCCGATCAGTTCCGGAATCCGGCCAATGCCCGGGCCCACTATGAGACCACCGGACCGGAGATCTGGCGGGACACGGAGGGAAGCGTGGACGTGCTGGTGGCCGGGGTAGGGTCCGGTGGGACCGTCACGGGAGCGGGGCGCTACCTGAAGGAGCAGAATCCGCAGATCCGGGTGGTGGCGGTGGAGCCCGCCGAATCCCCCGTCCTCTCCGGCGGAACGGCAGGGGCCCACGGGATTCAGGGGATCGGGGCGAACTTTGTTCCCGACGTACTGGACCGGAGCGTGGTGGACGAGGTGCTCCCGGTGCCCACACAGGCCGCCTGCGCCGCGATGCGGGCGCTGACCGGGGAGGGCATCCTGGCGGGCATCTCGTCCGGAGCGGCCGCTCACGCCGCGCGTGTGCTCTCACAGCGAAGCGAGCTTGCGCACAAACGCATCGTAGCCATTCTGCCGGATACCGGAGAGCGGTATCTCTCCACCGGCCTGTTTCAAAGCTGAAGGACGCCCGCGCGGCACGCCGCGCCGGGCGGGACAGCGCGCCAAAAGGGCCCTCCGCCGGTCAGGCGGAGGGCCCTTTTGGCGAAGGGTACCCGGGAATTTTGGGACAGTTCCAGTTTACGCAAAGCACGCGCGTTGTGCAATACATACAAATGTGTAAGTAGCTAACCGGGCGGTTTTCAGGAACCAGACGGTAAGCATGCCGGAATTGTGCAACCTTGCAAAAGGAGAACGCACCATTTTGTGCATGATGTGCGGGAAACTGGCGGATCGGCGGAGGATTTGTGCAAAACCAATGAAAATCGGACAAAATTTTTGGGACAGCAGCGGTTTTTACAAAACGTTCACAGGAGATTCAAAAAAGGTCCAAAATCTGACTGCGGTTGTGTGGTATCTTAATGTTACAGCCAAGAGCACAACAAATAAGGAACGGCCGGGGAGGGCGCAGGCGGAGAAATGCCATCCCAGGCGCACTCGGGAGTACCGGCGGCCTTATCACTGTCCCCCGGCTGTGGGGACAGACAAGCAGCAGCATGCCGCAGGCATGTTTCGAAATACAAACGAAGGGCCCGCGTTTTCCTTCCGGAAGACGCGGGCCCTTTGAATATCCCGGGGCATAGCGGCAGCCTCATTTTTGGAAATAATTGTATAATAACGTCCCTCTTTTCCGCCCGGACCGGGCAGGGATGAAGGAGGGATGCCGAATGGCACAGTACACACCCCATTACGGGCTCCACCAGTGGGAGCCGGAGGACAGCTTTTTACGGGAGGACTTCAATCAGGATCTGGCCAGGATCGATACGGCGCTGGCGAAAAAAACAGAACTGGTGATGGGAAGCTACACTGGAGACGGCGGGACACAGCAGATTGATCTGGGATTTGCCGCCAGGGTGGTGCTGGTAGGGCACCCCACCCATACCGTGATAGCGTTTCAGGGGGAAACGGTCAACCGGATTACAGTCAACGAAACCGGATTCCAGGTTGTTTACAGTGAAAACGCCACCGTAGGCATCAACCGAAGCGGCACCGTGTATCATTATCTGGCGATTCCCTGATTCAAAGAAGCAAACCAAAGCCCGGGCCAAATGGCCCGGGCTTTGGTCATTTTGGGATAATATGCCGAAGGGAATGGTTTTAGATCGCAGCGTAATTTACAGTGACAGTCACACTCTGATAGGTGATATCAGGAGTCTTGATGATCCAAGTGCCGTCAGCAGCCACAGTTGGATCAACTTCGCTGCTCTTTATAGCCAACTCTTGGGCCACACCGGCTTTCACCAGAGAGTTGAGCTCATAAGCCTTCAGGGTAGCATGGCCAGCGGGAACGTCGATTGTCACCGTAAAGGGTACATCGGACAGGTTGACGGTCACGTCGATGGTGGCGTCGATCTCCTCATCATCGTCGGCAACCTCGCCGGGGAGGTCCTTGATCCAGGCAACCAGCACGGTGTTCACATCGGTGTCATAGACAATGATGGCTTCCTTGGCGGTCTTGTACAGGAACTCGCCGGCGGGGGCCTTGTCATCGTCCTTGGTCACGTCGGTGATGTCCCACACCGCGCTCTTGGAAGTAATGGTGTAGTAGTCGCCCACATTCCAGGCGGTGTTCTCCTCGCCCTCGGCGGTCTCGTTATCGGTCTCGGCGTTCATGACGATGGTGCCCTTCTTGATCAGGTGGGCATTATCCGCAGCAACGGTGTAGCCTTCGCCGGTGACCTCATACAGGGTGTAGACCTCGTCCTTCACGGAGTAAGCCCAGACGGTCTCGAAATCAGCGTCGTCATCAAAGTCGTCGCCATACTTCTCGCGGCTGACCTCGATGGTGTCAACAGTGCCGTCCTCGAAGATAACGTTCAGCTCCAGAATCTTGGAGGTCAGGGCGTTGGCGCTCAGGACATACAGGTAATCCTTGTCGACGGCGCGATCCTCACGGCTGTTGAACAGCAGCACGTCGGCCAGCTTGCCGCCCTCGGTGGTCCAGACCTGAACGGTCTTAGTGTCGGTATCCCCCTTTGCATTGGCAGCGACATCGTACATCTCATCATAGCCAATAGCCACGCCGTAGTCATCTTCGCCAGCATAGTAGAAGGCGATGGTGTTCAGATCCACGGCGTACTTGGAATCAGCATCGGCATACAGAGTACCGTCACCGGTCTCGTACTTGCGGTTGAGATAGGAGTCAACAGTGGTGTCCGCACCGTCGGACTCATCAATGCCGTTACCAGCATATGCGATCTCATCGGCAGCATTGGTCATAACGGACTTGATGGTAATGACGTCGTCATCGTCGATGGCGTACTTGATGACGGAGCCGCTGGCGTTATTCAGCGGAGTCTTATACTGGTCGTCCACAACTACGTCGCGGGTGCCCAGGTAAGCTTCCAGAGCGGCAATAGCGGCCTTCTTCTCGGCGCTGTCATACTTGCCATCCGCATCCGAGGCCTTATCCCAGAACGCAGCCTTGGCGGAAGCGTCCCAATTGATGGTATAAGTGCCCTCGGTCTTGTCTGTCTTCAGGATGGAGAGCTGACCGGACTTGGTCAGAGCATTCTGGGTCCAGGCGGAGCCCAGCACCAGAGCGTAGTTGGGAGCGGCAGCCTCGGGAGCCTGATAAGCCACGATGTAGCCGTTGGAATCCAGAATGAAGATGACCTCGGTGTCGAAGCCGGGATCAGTGGCGGCCTCCGTGATATCGAAGTGCTCGACAACCTCATCCTCGGCGGCGGCGTCGGGAATGTAGGACTGATAGTAGGAGTCGCCCTCGATGGTGACATAGAGCTCCTTCTCGGCGTCACGGTCGATGCGGGTGATCTTACCGGTAACGCTCTCAGGGGTGGAGATGTAGTCGCGGCCGCCGTACTCGACGAACAGGACCAGATCATCGGTGGTGACCTCGTCGGCGAAGACGACGTCCTCAAACTTGGTGATCTTGCCGTCGTTCATGGCGGGCACGGTGAGAGTCTCGTTCTTGGAGCTGTACTTCTTCACATAGGACAGGGTCTCAACGAGGTAGAGGACATAGTCCACATCGCCGTCGTTGTTGTTGTCGATGACCTCGACTTTGATGCCGTTGTAATTGAAATCAGCATTGTCATAAATTTCGGCAGAATTCCCGGTGCCCAGATAGCCGTAGTTCACATAGTACTCGGTATCACTGGTCACGGTCAGGCCGGTGCCCTTCAGGAAGTCCTTGACAGCGCTCTCGTTGGCCACAGAGCCCTCGACCACATTCACGGAGTCCTTAGTGGTGACGCCCAGGACGACGGAGTCGGCCAGAATGGTGGTCTTGCGGATGTACAGGGTGACGGTCTTGCCGATCATTTCGACGGTAGTGTCAACGTTGAAGGAGATGTTGCCGGAGTACTCCACAACTTCGCCCTTCTCGGTGGAAGCGGTGGTGGAAGCATACAGCTTGACGTTGCTCAGGGTGGTCTTGCCATCCTTCAGGGCGGCGTCATAATCGGTCTCTTCCAGCTCGGCCCACTTGTTGCCCACGACGACGCCCTCCACCTTGTACACGCCGTACATGGCGCTCAGGATGGTGCGGCGGTCAGCATAGGCAATGGCGTAGCCGTTCTCATACTTCTGGATCATCTCGATGTCCAGGGCGTTGTAGATCAGCAGAGCGGCGTCGTCACGGTTCAGGGGCAGCATGACGTTCTTGTTGAAGTTGCGGAAGATGCCCAGGGCGGAAGCCTTGGCGTTGGTGTTGATGGCCCAGTCGGTGCCCACGAAGCCCTCGATGGAGGGATCGTAGCCGGCGGCCACCAGCAGCATCTTGGCAGCCTCGGCGGCAGTCACACTGGCGGCGGGGTCGAAGGTGCCGTTGCCGCGGCCGGCGATGATGCCCAGGGTGTAGCAGTAGTTGATGTGGCCCTTGGCCCAGTTGTCGCCGATGTCGGTCAGCTTGCTGTTCACACCGGAGAACAGGTCGTTGTTGTCAACGCCCTGATTCATGATGACGGAGATCATCTTCGCCATCTCGTCGCGGCGCACGGTCCCCTCGGGATCGAAGCTGCCATCGGTCTTGCCGTCGATCACGCCCAGGGTGGTGAGCATGGAAACGGCGTCTTTGTTGACGATCTCATCGCGGTCGGTGAAATCGTCATAGCTCGCAGCGGAAGCGCCGACGACCATCATGCCGATCAGCATAACGGCGGCCAGAGCCAGGCTGAGAGCCCGTTTGAGGTTTCTCATCTGGAATTCCTCCTTCTAAATTTTGGAGGCGGAAAGGCCAC
>NZ_JALFGV010000159.1:0-63716 GCF_022777125.1 Lawsonibacter sp. | reverse complement strand
CCCCAGCACCGCACAGGCCGCCAGGGCCGCCGCCGCCTCGATCACCGGCACCGCCCGCGGCACGATACAGGGGTCGTGACGGCCTTTGATCTTGAGTTCCACTTCCTCGCCGGTGCGCAGGTCCACGCTCTCCTGGGGCAGGGCGATGGACGGCGTAGGCCGCAGGGTGGCTTCAAAGACCACCGGCATGCCGTTTGTGATGCCGCCGTTGATCCCCCCGGCGTGGTTGGTTTTGGTGATCACCTTCCCGTCCTCCACGGCAAAGGGGTCGTTGGCCTGGCTGCCCCGCATCAGGGAAAAGGCCACCCCGGCGCCAAAGGCCACGCTCTTCACCGCGGGAACGGCAAAGAGGTATTGCGAAAAGATCCCCTCCACGTTGCAGCCGAAGTCCGGTCCCCCCAGCCCCGCGCTCAGGCCGGTCACGGCGCACTCGACGGCTCCGCCCACGGAGTCCTGCGCCTGCTTTGCCTCCAGAATGGCCTGCTGCATCTGCCTCCCCGCTGCGTCGTCCAGCACGGGGAAGTCTTTTTCCGCCACGCCCCGCAGCTGGCCGGCTTCCTCCAGCGCCGCGTCGCAGATTCCGTAAATGGAGCTGATATGGGCACCCACCCATACGCCCTGCCGGGCCAGAAGCTGCTTGGCCACCGCCCCCGCCGCCACCAGCGGCGCGGTCAGGCGCCCGGAAAAGTGGCCGCCGCCCCGGTAATCCTGGCAGCCGCGGCTTTTCAAAAAGCCGGCGTAATCCCCATGGCCGGGCCGGGGGGTGTAGCGGATGGAGTCGTAATCCGACGAGTGCTGGTCGGCATTCCCGATGACCATCGCCAGCGGCGCGCCGGTGGTCTTGCCCTCGAACATGCCGGAGAGCACCCGGACCTGGTCGGTCTCCTTCCGGGCGGTGGACAGGGCGCTCCGGCCCGGCCTGCGCCGGTCCAGTTCCCGCTGCACCGCCTCCAGGTCCAGCGCCAGCCCGGCGGGCACGCCCTCCAGCACCACGCCGATGGCCTCGCCGTGGGATTCCCCGAAGATGGTGTGCTTCATGTGATGTCTCCTCCCAGGCTTTTGTAGTCCTCCCAGAAGTCCGGGTAGGACTTGGCCACGCACTCCGCCCCGGCAATGGTCACGCTCCGCCGGCAGCGGGTGGCGGCGATGGCCGCCATCATGGCGATGCGGTGGTCGTTGTGGCTGTCCACCGTCACGCCGCCGCTCAGTTCCTCCCGGCCGAAGATGGTCAGGCTGTCCGCCGTCTCCGTCACCCGGGCGCCCAGGGCGGTGAGCACCTCCGTCACGGCGGAGAGCCGGTCGCTCTCCTTCATGCGCAGACGGGCGGCGTTTTTCAGGCACAGGTCGGTATTCCCCGCCAGCGCTCCCCAGGCCGCCATCGGCGGCACCAGATCGGGCGCGCAGGACACGTCGATCTCCACCCGGCTCCGCCCCCCCGCCTGTTCCGTCCGGACAGGCGTTTCCGGGGCCGTCCGCCCCAGGATCGGCACACGCTCACCGCCGTTCAGCGGCTCGCCGCGGAGCATCCGCCCCCAGTCCAGAACCATCTTGTCTCCCTGGGCGGAGTCCAGATCCATGCCGGTTACTTCCACATCGCTGCCGATGCCCGAGGCGGCATACCAGAAGGCGGCCTGGGACCAGTCGGCCTCCACCGTCCTCTCGCAGGCCCGGTAGGCCTGCCCGCCCGGGACGCGCCAGCCCCGGGCCGAGGGCGTTACTTCGATGCCAAAGCGCTTGAGCACGTCCACCGTCAGAACGACATAGTCCCGGCTCTCCAGCGCGGTCGTAATGACGATCTCCGAATCCCCGTCCAGCAGGGGCAGGGCATAGAGCAGCCCGGTGATAAACTGGGAGGATACGTCCCCCCGCAGACGGCAGACGCCCGGGGCCAGCCGTCCGGAGAGGACCAGCGCGCCGTCCTGATATTCACAGGAGATCCCTTTCTCCCGGAACAGCTCGAAATAGGGCTCCTGGGGCCGCTCCATCAGCCGTCCCCGGCCGGTGAAGCGTCCGCCGCCCCGTACCGCCAGAGCCACGGGCATGAGAAAGCGCAGGGTGGAGCCGCTCTCTCCGCAGTCCAGGCGCGGCGCGGCCAGCCGCCGCAGGGGCGACCTGGGCCCGGCCCGCATCCCGGTAATGCGCAGCGTATCCCCCTGCCGTTCCAAGCCCGCCCCCAGCTCCGCCATACAGCGGATGGTTGCCGCAATGTCCTGGGAGCAGGCCACGTTGTGCAGAAGGCTCTCCCCCTCCCCCAGGGCGGCGGCGATGATCAGCCGGTGGGCCTGGGATTTGGACGGGGGCGGGGTAATGCTCCCTGCCAGACGCCGGGGAGTGATGGTCACGTTCATAGCGTCTCCTCCAAAAGGGCGGTCAATTCCGCCTTGGGCATCCGGCGGGGCACAGCCCGCCCAACGGCTTCCAGCAGGATCACCGAGATGTCGTCTCCAGCTCCCTTTTTATCCAGCCCCACGGCGGCGGCATAGTCCGCCGCCGTGCAGGGGATGTCCACCGGCAGAGCAAAGCAGCCCAGCAGCGCGGCAATGCGCGCCCCGGTTCCGGCGGGCGTGACCCCCAGCCGCTCCCCCAGCTCCGCCGCCTTCACCATGCCCGCCGCCACCGCCTGACCGTGGGTCCAGGTCTCGTACCCTCCCGCCAGCTCATAGGCGTGAGCCAGGGTATGGCCAAAGTTCAGGAGCATCCGCTTCCCGGTATCCCGCTCGTCTTCAATCACTACTCTTCGTTTTAAATCGCAGCAGGTATACAATACGGATTCAATATCCCCCATGACCTGCCCCCTGGAAGGCCGCTGTTCCAGGAAGGAGTAAAAGTCCGCGTCAAAAATGCACCCGTACTTGACGACCTCCGCCATACCGTCGGCAAAGGTCCTCTCGTCCAGGGTGCCCAGCGTCTGGGGGTCCATCAGCACCAGCCGCGGCTGCCAGAACGCGCCCGCCAGGTTCTTGCCGTGCGCCAGGTCCACGGCCACCTTCCCCCCCACGGAGGAATCCACCTGAGCGAGCAGGGTGGTGGGGATCTGGACAAAGTCCACCCCCCGCAGGATGGTGGCGGCGGCAAAGCCCGCCAGATCCCCCACCACGCCGCCGCCCAGGGCGACCACCGCGTCCGTGCGGGTAAGTCCGAAGTCCATCATGCTCTCCCACAGCTCAGACAGCCGGGACGCACATTTGGAGCTCTCCCCGGCGGCGACGGTATGAAAGGCCGTCCGAAACCCGGCGGACGTCAGGCTTTTTTCCACCCGCCCCCGGTACAGGGGGCCTACGGTGGAGTCGGTGACCACAAAGAGACGGGCGGCCTGGGGGCAGGCCCCCCGGAGGTGCTCTCCGGCGGCATCCAGGAGCCCGGGGGCGATACGGATCTCATAGGCGCGGGCATCCAGGTCCACACGCAGCGTTTTCATTGGGAACACTTCCTTTTCCGCAGCAGCGGCGATCAATCAGTTTATTTTACCAAAGTCTTCCCCATCAGGTCAACCATCGCGCCCACTTTACCCATGAGCCGGCCGAAGTTTTCCGGCGTGAGGGACTGCTGGCCGTCGCATTTGGCGTGGGGGGGATCGTTATGGACCTCGATGATCAGGCCGTCCGCCCCGGCGGCGATGGCTGCCATGGCCAGCGGCTCCACCATCCAGTACATGCCCGCGGAGTGAGAGGGGTCTACGATAACGGGCAGGTGGCTCATTTTCTTGATGGCGGGGATGGCGGATACGTCCAGGGTGTTGCGGGTATAGGTCTCGAAGGTGCGGATGCCCCGCTCACAGAGGATGACGTTCTCGTTGCCGCCCGCCATGATGTATTCGGCGGACATGATCCACTCCTCGTAGCTGCTGGACAGGCCCCGCTTGAGCAGGACGGGCTTGGACATCTTGCCCACCTCTTTGAGCAGGTCGAAGTTCTGCATGTTCCGGGCACCGATCTGCACCAGATCCACCTTTTCCTCGAACACCTCCACATAGCGTGGAGACATGATCTCGGTGACGATGGGCAGGCCGGTGGCCGCCTTGGCCTCCAGCAGAAGCTCCAGCCCCTCCAGTCCCATGCCCTGGAAGGAATAGGGCGAGGTGCGCGGCTTGAACGCCCCGCCCCGCAGCAGCGCCGCGCCGGAGCGTTTCACATCTTCGGCCACCGCGATGATCTGCGCCTGGCTCTCCACCGAGCAGGGCCCGGCGACGACCGAGAAGCTGCCGCCGCCGATCTTGGCCTTGCCTACGGCGACCACCGTATCCTCCGGGTGGAACTTGCGGTTGGCCTTCTTGTAGGGCTCCTGCACCCGCATGACCCGCTCCACATGGGGGTTGATGGAGATCTTGTCCATATCCACCGCAGTGGTATCCCCTACCAGGCCCAGAATCGTACAGCCCACGCCATTGGTGACCCCGACGTCCAGGTCCATCTCCTTGAATTTGGCCACCAGCGCCTCGATATCCCGCTGCTGGGTGCCCGGCTTCATAACGACTACCATACTGCAACATCCTTTCCAAAATAAAAAGGAGCCCATTGATGAAATCAATGAGCTCCCCCAAAAAATACGGAGATCCTATGGGCCCGCCTTGGCCCACCCATTCATTCCATCCTTCTCTTTTCCCCCATGCCAAAAAAGCCGGCGCCCGTAAATCGAGCCCAGCCAAAGAAGAAGCAGAAGGATGCAGTTGTGAGGGCGCAGCGCTTCATATATGAGACCTCACAAATTTGGGTTAGTGGCATTATACGCCTCTCCCGCGCAAAACGCAAGGAGAATTTTTCGCTTTACCTCCCTTTTACGCACTCTTTACCCCCCTCTGGTGGCGGCGCAGGCGGCGGGCGGGCTATTCTCTTTTTATCCGAATGAACGAGGAGGAGCATTACCATGAAACAGATCCCCAAGCGCGTTCTGGCCATAGGGCTGAGCGCCGCTCTGCTGGTCCCCGGCGGGGCCCTGGCCGCCGCCGGCGGCGACCCCGCTCTGTCCCGCAGCGCCTTTGCCCGGGTCCTCTGGGAGGAAGCGGGCCGCCCGTCCGCACCCGCGGGCGAGTTCTTTTCCGACGTGGCCCCCGGTGACGCCAACTACACCGCGATCCTCTGGTGCGCCCAGTCGGGCATCGCCGCAGGCAACGACAAGGGCCTGTTCCTGCCCCAGACGCCGGTCACCCGGGAACAGGCCGCCGTCATGCTGAACCATCTGGCCGTCCACAACGGGGACGGCATCATCGCCGCGGCCGACCTGAGCGGCTGTTCCGACGCCGGAACGGTCTCCGCCTGGGCGGAGGAGGATGTGCAATGGGCCGTGGCCAAAACCATCCTCCCCCTGGAAAACGGCCTGCTGGACCCCCAGGGCACCCTGACCGCCGCCGAGGCCCAGGCCATGGCGCAGCGCTACGCCGCCACCGCGCAGCACGCCCACACGCTGGGCCTCTCCGGCGTGGAAAACGCCCGTCAGCTGGGCGGATATGTCACCCGGGACGGCCGGGTGGTAAAAGACAACGTGCTGCTGCGCACCGGCAAACTCTCCGGCGCTACCGAGGCGGATCTCGCCCTTCTGGCCGGCCTGAACCTGACACAGATCGTTGATCTGCGTACCACCGCCGAGATCCGCGAGGGCCCAGACCCGGTGCTGGACGGCGTCGTCAACACGCAGATCAATATTCTCGGCGACGATTCTTCCGCCACTTCCGCCGTCACCGGCATTTATGGTTCCGACCCGGTCCAGGCCATCATCGCGATCGTCCAGAGCGGTCAATTCGGGAACGATATGTACCTCTCCTTCCTGGAAAGCGAAAACGGTCTGGCCGGATACCGCGCCTTTTTCCAGAAGCTGCTGGGCCAGAAGGAGGGAGAGGCGCTCCTCTGGCACTGCACCGGGGGCAAGGACCGCGCGGGCACCGCAGCGGTGCTGCTGCTCTCCGCCCTGGGCGTGGATCGTGAAACGGTGCTCCAGGACTTCATGCTTACCAACGACTTCAACGCCCAAAAGATCGCCTACATGGCTCAGGCCGCCCAGGCCAAGGGCGCCGACGCGGCCACCGTGGCGGGCGTCAAGAACCTGACCGGCGTAAATTATGACGCCATGGCCGCCATGCTGGACGCCATCGACTCCAAGTACGGCTCCATGCACGCCTTCCTCACGGCCGAGGACGGCATGGCCCTCACCGAAGCTCAGCTCGCCCAGCTCCAGGCGCTCTATCTGCAGTAAGGGCCGGGGAACCGATCTCCTCGCCCGGGTCAAAAAAGCACGGCATATGCGCGCAAAAGCGCGCATATGCCGTGCTTTTATCGTTTCCCCGCGGGCCGGACCGCTCGGATCCAGCGCCCGCTTAGTAGGCCACGCCCCAGTAGACCATATGCTTGGCCGGTTTCCCGCAGATGGCGCAGGTATCGCCCAGATGCTCCTGCTCAAAGGGGATACAGCGGGAGGACACTCCGGCCTCCTCCTTCATCCGCACCTCGCAGGCCTCGTCGCCGCACCACATGGTCTTGGCGAAGCCGCCCTGGGCGGCCATCTTCTCCTTGACCTCCTCCAGCGTGGCACAGGCGTAGGTGTTGTCCTCCAGGTTCTTCTTGGCCTTGGCGTACAGGCCGTCGTGAATGGCGTCCAGCATCTGCGCCACGGTCTGCTCGATGTTGTCCAGGGAGACAAAGCTCTTCTCGCCGCTGTCCCGGCGCACCAGGACGCACTGGTTTTTCTCCATGTCCTTGGGCCCCAGCTCCAGGCGCAGGGGCACGCCCTTCATCTCATACTCGGCAAATTTCCAGCCCGCAGACTGGTCGGAGTCGTCCAGCTTCACCCGGAAACCGGCGGACTTCAGCCGGTCCATAACGGCCCGGTTGGCCTCCAGTACGCCCTGCTTATGCTGGGCCACGGGGATGACGACCACCTGAATGGGGGCTACCCGGGGGGGCAGCACCAGGCCCCGGTTGTCGCCGTGGGTCATGATGACGCCGCCGATGGTGCGGGTGGTGAAGCCCCAGGAAGTCTCATAGGGATGGCACTGCTTGTTTTCCTTGTCGGTGAAGGTGATGTCGAAGGCGGTGGGGAAGCCGTTTCCGAAGTAGTGGCTGGTGCCGTTCTGCAGGGCCTTCTTGTCGTGCATCATGCACTCGATGGTGTACGTGCGCTCCGCCCCGGCGAACTTCTCCTTGTCGGTCTTCATGCCCATGACCACCGGCATGGCCAGCACGTTCTCGCAGATGTCGGCGTAGATGCGGTGCATCTGCTCGGTCTCGGCGATGGCCTCCTCGGCGGTGGCGTGGAGGGTGTGGCCCTCCTGCCACAGGAATTCCCGGTGGCGCAGGAAGGGGCGGGTGGTCTTCTCCCAGCGCAGCACGGAGCACCACTGGTTATACAGCAGCGGCAGGTCCCGCCAGGAGTGGACGATATGGCTCCAGTGTTCGCAAAACAGCGTCTCAGACGTGGGGCGCACGCACAGGCGCTCGTCCAGCTTCTCACTCCCGCCGTGGGTCACCCAGGCACACTCGGGGGCAAAGCCTTCCACGTGGTCCTTCTCCTTCTGGAGCAGGGATTCGGGGATGAGCAGGGGCATGGACACGTTTACGTGCCCGGTCTCCTTAAAGCGCCGGTCCATTTCCGCCTGGATATTCTCCCAGATGGCGTAGCCGTAGGGACGGAGGATAAACATGCCCTTTACGCTGGTATAGTCGATCAGGTCGGCCTTTCGGCACACATCGGTATACCACTGGGCAAAATCCACCTCCATATCGGTGATCTGCTCCACCTGCTTCTTGTCCTGTGCCATATCTATCTCAATCCTTTGCAGTTAGTTTGGTTCGTATTATTTTATGCATTCCTGCTGCAAAAGTCAAGCACGTTCCAGCGCCGGACGTCCCCGCTGTATAAAATTCCAGATTTTCCATACACTCTCGTCTATAAAGGTGGTGTGCGATGTGATCGAAGTGGGAATTTGGGAGCGGGACGAAGGGATTCTGGATGCGGTGGCCCGGCGCCTCCCGCCATCGGCGGCCCGGCTGCGGAGCGGCCGTCATCCGGCGGAGCTGGCGGAAGGCGTGCTGGATCTGCTGGTGGTCTCCCCCGGCGCGCTGGGCTGGGCGGGCGCGGGCGCCGTGGACTGCCGGACGGTGCTGCTGCCTGGTGGTGCAGGCCCGCTGGCCCGCGCATTGCGCACCGGCCAGGCGGTCAGCTACGGCACCTCCCCTCGGGACACCCTGACCTTTTCCAGTTTGGAAGGGGATCGGATCTGCCTGGCACTGCAGCGGGAGCTGGTGACGCTGCAGGGAACGGTGGTGGAGCAGCAGGAGATGGTGCTCCCCTTCCCGCCGGAAGCCTCCCCTCTGCCCTTCCTGGCCACAGCCGGAACCCTGCTGCTGTTGGGCATGCCCCCGGAACAGCTTATGGCGCTCCCAACGGGGGGCCCATAAAACAGGAAGAAACGCATTCTGCCGGTCTATCGAAGCGGCAGGATGCGTTTCTCCGGTTGATCTACCTGTTTATTCTCCTTTCCTTACCACTGGGATCCATACCTCATACTGTGCGTTTTGAGGATCCGGATTCAGATAAACCTCTATATCCGGAGCATCGGCATATTCATATCCGGAACCCGGAAGCCACTCTGTAATAATGCGTCGTTCCAACTCTTGAACAGACTGGTTATCACCTGTTGCGGAGAAGATGGCCCATGTGGATGCGGGTATGATATACTCCTCAAATTCCCCATTTTCCTTTGTGCTTGAAACAGCAATAAAATATTTCCACTGCTCTTCATCATTGCAGGCGCTGACTCCCAAAAGTCCAATGGGTGGCGCGTCCATCCTACCTGCCAGCTTTTGTATCGTTCCATCTGCGGCGGCATCCTGCCACAGCTTCGGTACGACCATAAAGTTCTTTTCCATTTCCCGATCAAGCGGCGCGGATACACCGATGATGCGAAAAGCACCCTTGGTTTCAATTCGATAATTCATCTCTGTTGCTCCCTTCACTGTAATGTAAAATGCAATGGGAGAGAAGGACTTTACCAATGCGTCGGTATTTTTGAGCGAGGACGGCGCAATTCCGTGAAAGGACTGAAACGCTCTGTTAAATGCCGTCGGAGAACTATAGCCATATTTGGCGGCAACATCAATAATCCTCTTCTTGCCGTCTTGCAGCTCAACTGCTGCCAATGACATTTTTCTTCTTCGGATATACTCTGCCAGAGAAATGCCCGCCATATAAGTAAACATCCTCTGATAGTGATATGTTGAGCAGCAGGCTATCCGTCCAAGTTGTCCAGAGTCAATCTCATCTGTCAAATGCTCCTCAATATACCTGACACTTTGATTTAGTCCTTCAACCCAATCCATTGCGGCACCTCCGTATCTGTATGTCATAATAAAGCATCTCTTACCTGTTGTCCTCTCAATCCTTGCACAAAATAGGGAGAATGGCCATACATAATGTTTGCCTTCCGCAGAGCCTGATCTATCTCTTTTTAACTAAGGCATTACCGCATCATTCAACGCGTGCGGATTGGCGCAAAAATTTGTGCCGCAAAAAGGCGCAAAACCGCAGGAATACTTTGTGTATTGCAAGGTTTTGCAACGCATTTGTGGGGCAAATCGGCCGCCAAAATGTGCGTGGGGAATTGTGCGGTGATGCCCTAAGGCAACTCGAAGCCAAAGACGCCGCGCAAATGCGCACTTTTATACCGCTTTGCGGTGTGCTGCGCAAAAAATGGCGGCAGGAATGTTCCTGCCGCCAAAGCTGTTTGATAAGCTCCCGCTTAACGGGCGCGCCGGTTTGTTCGGCAGCGGCGGCTCAGAGTACGATGACCAGAGTGGCCACAAAGTTGGCGCCGCTGTAGCTGCCGTAGATCTGCACTTCGTCATTCACCGTCAGCGCCTCCAGATAGGTGGCCGCGCCGTTGGCGGTGAGGAAACTGGCGCGGGACACGTCGACCGTAATGGGGGTTCCGTCGGCCTGCTGGATCATCAGGGATTCTTCCTTGACGCTGGGGACCAGAACGGTACCGGAGAGCATGCTGCTGGTGCTGCTGCCCTTGTCCACCCGGATGGAGAGCACCGTATCGCCGCTGACCACCAGGGAGACCTCATAATCCGGCTTGAGGGCGTAAAGGGAGATGGCCGTATCGTCCTGCGTGACGCTCACCCCGTCGGCCACGGTGTAGGAAACGCTGGCGCCGTCCTTCAGCTTCAAATCCATGGTCACGCCGCTGCTCTCCATGGTGATGCGGGTGATCGTGCCGGAGACGTTGGCGCTCTGAGAATAGCAGTCCAGGGTCTCCACCTGGTTATAACGCACGGTGACGGTGATATCGTCCCCCACCTTGATCTTGTCGATGGAGCTGACCTTATCATCCCGGTAGATCTCCGGCAGAGCGGTCAAATCCAGATCAAAGGACACCTGGGCCCCGGCGTCGGTCTCCACGGTGAGCGCGGTGGGCGTGCCGAAGGAGATGGATCGGATGGTGCCTTTCGTCTCCGTGGAGGCAGGGTAGGCATCCAGCAGGGTGATCCCGTCGCCGCTGATGCAGGCGGTGACAAAGAGGTTGCGGCTCAGCCCGGAAAGCGCGGCCGTTTTGCCCTCATAGCGCACCACAGCGCTGGCGGCCATATCATACGTGGTGGACTTGCCGGTCTCCAGATCCGTGACCGTAACGGTGTCATACCGGGTACCCACGCTGTAGGTGCGCAGAGAGCCCTGGATGTACTTGGTGACGGTATCCACCGCAACGGATACCAGCTCGTATTCCGTCTCGTTGGACACCTGCATGCTGACATAGCTGTCCACATACCGGCCGCTCATGGCGCCCACCGTCCCGTTGATGGTGACGGCGGCGTCGGCCGGCAGCGTGTACTGGGTGGTCACGCCGTTGAAACCGGTCACCCGCAGCAGCTGGCCGCCGCCTACATTGGCCTCCACACTGGCGATCAGGCCTTCCGCCGGGGCGGTGCCGCCGGAGAGCCGGAGCTGGACCAGGCGGCCCTGGCTGTCCACAGAGCAGACGGCCTCGGTATACCCGCCGTCCAGGTCGATGACCTCCGCTCCGCCCACGCTCTTGCCCGCCTGGACTTCAGTGAAGCGGTCGATGGTCATCGCCCGGGGGGCGCCGCTGACGCTGATGGTGACCTCGTCCGCGTTCAGGCTGGTGACGGCGCCGGTGTAGACCGTCAGGGCGCCGCCCACCCGCACGGACTCCGGCGTTCCGCTGGCGGACAGGTTGACGCGCACATACTGCCCCACCTTCAGTGCGGAGGAGGTGGTGAGCATATTGTTCTCATAGATCTCCACGCCGGCGGGCAGGGAGATGGTGCGGGCGCCGGAGAGTTCGTTGCTCAGCGTCAGCAGGACCACGCCGCTGCTGCCGGTGGTAACGGCGGTAATGGTGCCGCCCATCCAGTCATAGCTGGTATAGGCGGGCAGCTCGGCATAGATGCCCCGCTCCTCCATAAAGTCAATGGCCCGGCGGAGCATGGTGGCCATCTCGGCCCGGGTCAGATCGCCGTTGGGCAGGAACCGGTTGGCCTGGTCGCCCCGGACGATGCCGTACATATTGAGCAGGTAAACATAGGGCTTCAGGGCAGCGGAAATGGAGGCGGTGTCGGCAAAACTCATGGAATAGCTGGTCAGGCTCTGGGCCAGCGGGGCCAGCTGCATGGCCCGCACCAGGTACATGGCCAGATTCTCCCGGGTGATCGCCCGGGAGATGTTTCCGGTGCTGGTCAGGGCGGCCAGCTCGCTCTCCGAGAGGATGCCGGTCTCCAGGCACACCGCCATCTCCTCCGCCGCCCAGGAGATCATATCCTGCGGCAGCAGCTTCTTCAGGCGCGCCGCCCAGGCGGCATAGATCCTGGTCTTGTCGCTCTTGGACACACCGGTGGTCCGGGAGCAGAAGAGCAGCGCCTCACAGGCGGTCATCTTCCGGTCCGGCGAGAACGTGGTGGCGCTGGTACCGTTCACGACACCAGCGGTAGCCAGGGCCTCCACGTCTTCCTTGGCCCAGTGGCCCACCATGTCGGTAAAGCTGACCGCTCCGGCGGATACGGTCAGCAGGGAGAGCGTCATCACGAGCGCCATTGCAAGTGCGATCCATCGCTTTCCTTTCATAACGGGTACCTCCATCATTTGCATTGGTTTCCATAACTACAATAAATTATAGCGGCTTCCGACCGAAAATGCAACCTATAAAACAGCGGCGGGCGCGTTTGCGCCCGCCGCTGTCTGATCGCTTGACCGGGGATGATCGCTCCGCCCCGTTTTTGGATCGGTCAGCGCTGCACCCGGCCGGAGCCGTCGCCGCCGGCCAGCTTCTCCACCTCGGCCAGGGTGACCCGGTTGAAGTCCCCCTCGACGGAGTGCTTCAGGGCCGAAGCCGCCACCGCGAACTCGATGGCCGCCTGGGTGTCCTTCCCGCTGAGCAGGGCGTAGATCAACCCGCCGCCGAAGCTGTCGCCGCCGCCCACCCGGTCCACGATGTGCAGGTGGTACTCCTTGGAGAAACAGTACCGCTCCCCGTCGTACAGCATTCCGGCCCAGTCGTTGTCGCTGGCGGAGATGGAAGTGCGCAGGGTGATGGCCACCTTCGCAAAGCCGAACTGATCCGCCAGCTGCTTGGCGACGCTCCGGTAGCCCTCTTTATTGAGCTTTCCGCCGGTGACGTCGGTGTTCTCCGCCTCGATGCCGAAGACGTCCTTCGCATCCTCCTCGTTGGAGATGCATACATCCACGTATTGGCACAGCCCGGTCATGGCCGCGCGGGCCTGCTCCCGGGTCCACAGCTTGCCGCGGTAGTTCAGGTCGCAGGAGATGGTTACGCCGCGCTGTTTGGCCGCGATGCAGGCCTGCTTGCAGATCTCCACCAGATTGGGGCCCAGGGCGGGCGTAATTCCGGTAAAATGGAACCAGTCCGCCCCGTCAAAAATGGCGTCCCAGTCAAAATCGGAGGGCTGCGCCTCCTGAATGGCGGAATGGGCCCGGTCGTAGATGCACACGCTGCCCCGCTGGGAAGCCCCCTTCTCCAGGAAGTAGATGCCCACGCGCGCGCCGCCCCGGACGATTTGGGAGGTGTCCACCCCCAGGCCACGCAGGGCGTTCACCGCCCCCTGCCCGATGGCGTGGGCGGGCAGCTTGGTGACAAAGGCGGCGTCCATGCCGTAGTTGGCCAGGGACACGGCCACGTTGGCCTCCCCGCCGCCGAAGGTGGCCTGGAGCTGATCGTCCTGGAAAAAGCGGTAGTACCCGTTGGGCGCCAGCCGCAGCATAATCTCACCGAAGGTAATGACGCGTTTCTTCATAGCAAGGGACCTCCTTATTATCAAACGATCGAAACAGTCTCTCTGCCCGCTTTACGCCTGCACCAGATGAATGGCAAACCCGCCGAACGCGCCGTCCACATAGATGGCCTTCGTCTTGCCCCTGGCGTCGGTCTTGCGGGTCTCCTCCCGGCACCGGATGCCCTGAAGGCCCAGGTGATAGACCGCCCGGTCCACGCTGTTGGTGCCGATGGCGATATGACCGTGGGCGCCGGGGCCGGGAGTCTTGGTGCACTCCACCGCAGGCAGGGCCTGTACGGAGGAGTTGCCCATCTGATACGTAAAGCCGAAAAAGGCGCACAGCGTCCGGGCCAGCCGGTCCGCCTCCTCCTCGCTGCCGCAGTTGACGCCCACATGGTGCAGGGAGAAGCCCAGCATGGTGCGTACCGCCTCCCGCGTCATTCGGGTGATTTCGTCCCAGTTTTCGGCCGCGATCAGGTCCTTCTTCACCATCCAGGTGCCCCCGCAGGCCACGATCTGGTCGAAGGAGAGGTAGTCCATCAGGTTCTTTGCATTGACCCCGCCGGTGGGCATCCACTTCAGGGTCTTATACGGCCCGGCGATCGCCTTGAGCTTGGCCACGCCGCCGTTCTGTTCGGCGGGAAAGAACTTTACCACGTCCAGGCCCAGGCTCATGGCCTGCTCCATCTCGCCGGGTGTGGCGGTGCCGGGGACCATCAGGGCCCCCTTGGAAAGGACATACCTTACGGTGTCCGGATTAAAACCGGGGCTGACGATGAATTTCGCCCCCGCGTCCAGGGCCCGGTCCACCTGCTCGCGGGTCAGCACGGTGCCCGCGCCCACCAGCATCTCGGGGACCTCCCGCGTGATGGAGCGCATGGCCTCCTCGGCCGCGGCGGTGCGGAAGGTCACTTCCGCCACCGGCAGGCCGCCCGCCACCAGCGCCCTCGCCAGCGGCACCGCCTTCTTCGCGTCGTCGATGGCGATCACGGGCACAATGCCGATGTTGGAGATCTGTTCCAGAATGGGATTCATATGCTTAACCTTCTTTTCTGCAAGTTTACGGATGCATGGAAAGCACCGCATCCGGCGCCGTAACCGTCCGGCATGCCGGGACGCGCACGAATGCGGTGTGCTTTCTGTTTATCTCCGGTCCTTTTGGATGGCCTCCCACAAGCCGTTCAGGTAGGCCACGCCCAGGGCCCGGTCGTACAGGCCGTAGCCGGCCCGGCCCTTTTCGTCCCAGATCATGCGGCCGTGGTCGGGGCGGATATAGCCTTCGAAGCCGATGTCGGAATAGGCCCTCATGATCTCGTACAGATCCAGGCTGCCGTCGGCGGAGAAGTGGGCCGCCTCCTCAAACTGGCCGGGGCCGGTAAACTTGATGTTGCGCACGTGGGCAAAGTGGACGCGCCCGCGCCCGCCGAATTCCCGTACCATGGCGGGGATGTCGTTGCAAGGATTGGAGCCCATGGAGCCGGAGCACAGGGTCAGGCCGTTGTAGGGGCTGTCCACCAGGGAGAGGATGCGCTCCACATTGTCCCAGCCGGTACAGATGCGGGGCAGTCCGAAGATATCCCAGGGGGGATCGTCCGGGTGGATGGCCATTTTGACGTCGTACTGCTCACACACGGGAATAATGGCCTCCAGGAAGTACTTCAAGTTGCGGAACAGATCCTCATGGGAGACGCTTTGATACTGGGCGAAGAGGCTCTTGATCTCCGCCATGCGTTCCGGCTCCCACCCGGCCATCTCAAACGCGCCGGCCCCCTGCTGGATCTGATCGGCAAAGGCCTGGGGATCGGTGATCTTGTCGATCACCGCCTGATCGTAGGCCAGGACGGTGGCGCCGTCGGCGCGGGGCTTGAACAGGTCGCTGCGGGTCCAGTCGAAGACCGGCATAAAATTGTAGCAGATGACCTTCACGCCCGCCTGACCCAGGCGCTCAATGGTCGTGCGGTAACGGTCGATGTACGCGTCCCGGCTGGGCAGGCCCAGCTTGATGTCCTCGTGGACGTTGACGCTCTCGATCACCTCCAGCTCCAGCCCGGCGTCCTGGACCTCCTGTTTCAGAGCCTGGATGCGCTCGGCGGGCCAAAGGGCCCCGGCAGGCAGGTCCATCAGGGAACTGACCACGCCGCTCATATTGGGAATCTGCTTGATATAACGCAGCGGTATGGGGTCCATCTGGCTCCCGTACCAGCGAAATGTCATCTTCATGGATGATCGCTCCTCATGCTCTCTCACTCAAATACCGGCGCAGGGTGGCGCGGACCGCGCCGGGGCCCGCCAGCATGGCCCGGAACGCGGCTTCGGTCTTTTCCCCCAATCCCGCCTGGTACAGGTCCACGCCGAAGATGGCGGCGTTGGACAGGATGGGGCGCAGCTGGTCCGAGCAGGTCTCCGGCCGGCCCGCTTCGATCCCGGCCAGCAGGGCCCGGAGCTGGGGCGCCATGGGATCGGGGCTCACAGGCATCTCCCCGCCCTGGTCGTCCACACCCAGCAGATACCGGCACCAGCCGGCAAAGACCAGGGGAGCATACACCAGGGAGGACACGTCCAGGTCAGGCCGGCGGACATAGCGCTGCAGGGTGCCGCCGTAGCGGACGGGCAGCTTCTGAGAGGTATCCGCGGCGATGCGCTGGGGCGTGTCGGGAATGGCCGGATTGGGGAAGCGCTCGTTCAGCACCTCGTCGATGAACTTCCGAGGGCTGAGGATGCCGGGGTCTTCCACCACCTTCAGGCCCTCGGCGGCGATGTGCTCTACCAGCGCCTTCAGGTCCGGGTCCGCCATCTCGGCGGCAATGGAGGAATAGCCCAGCAGGCAGCCGTATACCGCCAGCGCGGTGTGCAGGGGATTGAGGCAGGTGCCCACCTTCATTTTCTCCGCCTTCTCGACCGTGGCGCGGTCGGCAAAATACACCCCCGCTTTTTCCAGGGGCGGGCGTCCGTTGGGGAAGGCGTCCTCCAGCACCAGATACTCGGTGATCTCCGCGTTGACGAAGGGGGCGATCCGGGTCCCGGTATTGGTCTGGAAGATGTTCATCCCCTCCACTCCCAGTTTTTCCAGCGCCGCTTGGACCGTCTCGGAGGGGTGGGGCGTGATCTTGTCGATCATGGACCAGGGGAAGGTGACGTTCGTTTCGTCGGAAAGCCATTCCAGGAAAGCGTCCGAGACGAAGCCGGCCTTCTTCCAGGCCTGTGCTGCGGCAAATACCCCTTCCCGCAGCTTTTTCCCGTTTTGGGAACAGTTGTCCATACTCACCATGGCGATGGGATGCCCGCCCGCCTGGAAGCGGCGGTACAGCAGCGCCGCGGCGATGGACATGGTGTGCCGGGGCGCGTCCGGCCCGGCGGCAAAATCGTGCTCCGCCACGGGCAGGGCCTTGCCGGACAGGTCGGTCAGGGCATAGCCCTTCTCGGTAATGGTGAAGCTGGCCAGCTGGAGACCGGGCGACTGGAACACCTGCACCAGATCAGCCCACTCTCCCCCCGTGCAGTCGGCCTTGAGGCCGCGGGCCACGCTGGCCACGACTTCCTTTTCGTAGGAGCCGTCGGCGCGCAGGCGCACCAGCAGGCTCAAATCGTCGTAGGGGTCATACACCTTGTCGATGATCTGAACGTCGAAGGATTCGGCCGCCAGGATGCCGGTATCGGTGAGCCCGGCGTTCAAAAGGGTCTGCTGCAGGGCGGCCAGGAAGCCGCGGAAGATGTTGCCCGCGCCGAAATGGACCCAGACGGGTCTCAGGCGGGTGCGGGCCTTCACGGCCGCCGCGTCGTACCGGGGCAGGGCGATCCCCGCGGCTTCCCAGCCCTCCCGGTCCTGCAGTCCCTGAAGATTCAAATGTAACATATCTCTTTGCCTTTCCCGTCAAGCCCTGGTGTCCACCAGGTGCTTGCCCAGCTTTTTCTCCAGCATGCCCTGGAGCTGGGTGAGCACGGTGCTGAAGATCAGGTAGACAAACGCCGCCTCGCAATAGAGCAGCAGGGGCTGGAACTTGACGGCGATGATGCTCTTGGCCGTCATCAGGATCTCCGCCACCGTGATGGAAGAGACCAGAGAGGTATCCTTCAGCAGACTGATGAAGGAGTTGGCCAGAGCGGGGACGGCCACCAGGGCCGCCTGGGGGATAATGATCTGGGTCATGGTCTGGAGCTTGTTCAGTCCCAGGGCCTTGCAGGCCTCGAACTGTCCCTTGGGGATGGAGCCCAGAGCGGCGCGGATGACCTCGGAATTGTAGGCGCCCTGGCTGATGACCAGGGCCAGGATGGCAGAGGGGATCGGTTTCAGCACAAGCCCCACGGAGGGCAGTCCGAAATAGATCACAAAAATCTGGACCAGCAGAGGCGTGCCGCGGATCACCCACACCACAAACCAGGCGATGGCCTTGAAGGGTGCGATCTTGGACATGCGCATCAGCGCCAGGACGAATGCCAATACCAGGCCCAGTGCAAACGAGACCAGCATCAGCGGGACAGAGATCAACAGGCCCGCTTTGAACATGGGCCAGAAGGACTCGACCAGCAATTGAATAATTTCCATGGCAGCCCGCCTCCTTGTTTGGTAAAAAAGAAGGGCGCCGCCGCATACGGCGGCGCCCCGGAACTATGCGGATTACTTCTGATACAGACTGGTGCTGTCGGCCACGGTCTCGCCGAAGTATTGGACGGTCAGGTCATAGAGGGTACCGTCGTCGATCATCTCGCCGATGATCTCGGAGATCTTGTCGCACAGCTCCTGATCCTCCTTGCGCAGCATACCGGCGGACTCGACCATATACTCCTCGCCCTCGGCAGGCTCGTAGATGGCGGCGATCTTCACATTGACCTCGGGACGGCTCTTCATATACTCGTCCACAGCGGCCACGTTATTGATGGTGCCGTCGGCACGGCCGGTATTCAGCTGCTCCATGGCGGCGGTCAGGTCGCCGTCGGCAGTCGTGGCGCCATAGCTCTGGGCGATCTTGCCTGCGGCGGAAGAGGGGGAGTTGATGCACAGCTTGCCGGAGAGATCCTCGAAGGAGGTAATCTCGGTGTTGTCCGCATTGACCACCAGGCAGTAGGGGTTCTCGGCATAGGAAGCGGTGACGGCGTACTTCTCCTGGCGCTCGGGGTTGGGGTTCACGCCGCAGATCACGATGTCATAGCGGCCCGCGTCCAGGCCCGCCAGCACGGGATCCCAGCTGTCGGAGATCTGGAAGTCCGGCTCCACGCCCAGGCGGGAGGCGATCTGCTTGGCAACCTCCACCTCAAAGCCGGTGAGCTCGCCGGTGCCGTCCTCGTTGTACACATAGGGGATCCAGTTGCCCTCGGCGCCGATGCCCAGCTTGCCGGCGTCCAGCACCCGCTGAAGGGAGCCGTCCCCCTCGGGGGCGGTGGTCTCGGGGGCGCTCGTCTCAGGAGCGGTGGTCTCGGGGGCGCTCGTCTCCGGGGCGGGCGTGGCGGCGCTTCCGCCGCCGCCGCAAGCGGACAGGGAGGCGATCATTGCAAGAGCCAGGACGCCGGTAAGGATTTTCTTCGCTTTCATTCTGTTTCACCTTTTCCTTTTCAAATTTTTTATTTTTCAGCGCGCCGCGCTGAGAAATACGCAGTTCAGGCCCGCAGGGCGCCGCGGGCTTTCGTCCGGGACCGGCCGGCGAAAGTTCTCAGTCCTCGATAAACCGCTCCAGGACCCGAAAATTCCTCCGGTCGGCGGCGTAGGGATCGGTAAAGTAGTGCTCGTCGGCCACCTCCTGCACCAGATACCCGGTGAAGTCGTGGTCGTTCATGATTTGGATCTGCCGGGCCAGGGCGGTGTTGCCGTCGCCCCACACATTGTGGAGCCAGGGGTCGCCGTCCAAAAAATGCATGTGGATCAGATCGCTCCCGAAGGCCTGGAACCAGTCCTCCAGCTTCTCCCCCGCCGCGCCGGTGGCGATGCTGTCCACCATCATCTTCAGGCTGGGATGAGCGATCTCGCGGTACATCCGCTCTGCCCGCTCCAGATTATAGACCAGGTTGCTCTCATCCCTGCGCAGGGACTCCATGACCAGCAGGATGCCTTCCCGCTCGGCCACCCGGCACAGGCGGCCCAGATGATCGCGGCAGCGGTTCCACATGGTCTGCTCGTCCTCGCCGAAGTATCCCCAGCCGGAGTTGACCACGACCCGGTCCGCGCCCACCTCGGCCGCCAGATGGATGGCGTTGGAAAAATAGCGGAAGGAGTACTCCAGGCACTCCGGCTCCTGGGACGCATACTGATACTGATAGGCCATGCTGGGGGCGGTGATGGACACGACCCGGACATCGTGGTCCCACAGCTTGGAACGCAGGGCGTTTACATCGCCGTAGCCCTCGTGGTCCAGCCAGAAGTGGGCCGCGCCGCACCAGAGCTCGATCTGCCCGACGCCCAGGCGCTGCTGGCAGTCCAGGAAATAGTCCAGAGAGAAGCGGCGGTAGTGCTGGTTCATATTGACCAGCTGGCCGCGTTGGATCCCCTTCATGCCCCCACCTCCCCGCACAGGGCGGCCAGGGCCCGCTCATCCGGATAGGCCGGCTGGGCGAGATACCGCTCGCCGGGCAGGCGCAGGGAAATGTCGCCCCGATAGCCCATAGCGTCCAGTGCGTGCAGATACCGCTGCATCGGCAGCACGCCCTCGCCCCAGGCCCGCCAGCCGTGGTAGTTCCCGTCGCACAGCCGCACCAGGCCAATCTTGTCCCGGAAACGGCCGAACCAATCATAGACCGTATCCCCGCAGGCGCTCATAATGTTGGTGTCCAGGCACACCCCGAGGCTGGGATGATTGAGCTGATGCAGCATGGCGTCCAGCTCCGCCGCGGTGTTGAGAATGGGCGACTCGGCGATGAGGGGCGTCTCCGCGCCCATGACGGGGGCCAGCAGCAGGCGCACCCCCGCCGCCTGCGCCGCGGGGCAGAGATGATAAAGGGTATCGGCGGCACTGCGCCAGAGCAGTTCGTCCTTCCGGTCCCAGCAGGCGCCGGAGGCATCCAGCACCAGCCGGTCGCACCCAAGCCCGGCGGCCAGGGCGATACAGCTTTCATAGTAACGCAGCGTGGCTTCCCGCTGCTCCCCCTCCGGGGCGGTGATGGCGCAGCGGTAGGCCGGCGGCGACAGGACCGCAGCCTGAAGGCCCGCCCGCTTCAGGGCGGCCTTCAGGCGGGCGGGGTCCTCATGGCCCCGGTATCCGCAGAAGAAATGGGGCGTCTGGGGGACAAAGTCCAGTCTGTGAAGGCCCAGCCGCCCCATTTCGGCGGTGAAAAACTCCAGAGGATAGCGGCTGTACTGGCCGTTGGAGCCCAGAAGCCGCGCCTTGCCGTACATCGCTTACTTGATCTCGCCGGGATAGCCGTTCTCGCACAGCTCAAACCACACATAGGCGAACTTCTCGCCCTCGGCGCACTCGCTGCCATGGTGGGAGCCGTGGGGGGTATAGGTGATGTCGCCGCCCTGCACGTGTACCTTCTCGTTCTCGGCGGTGTAGGTGAAGCTGGCGCCGGGCAGCATGATGTACCACTGCTCCAGCTCGTTATGGATATGCTGGCCGATGTAGTTGGGGCCGGTGCCGAAGTTGGCGCCCATGGACAGGCGGCCCAGGTTGCGGTGCTCCAGCAGCATCATCTGCTGGATATCGGCCCCGGTAAAGTTCTCCTTGTAATGCCAGGCCTCCGACACGCCGCGGAAGCGGGGCAGGCTCATGTGGGCCTCGCGCAGGCAGGTCTTGTCGTAATCGTTGAGCTCGGTGACGAAGTGGACGATCTCCATCGTTTCCTTCGCGTCGGCAGCGCAGTGGAAGGTGAAGCTCTCCTTGTCGAAGTCGGGTACGAAGACGCACACCTCGGTGATGTTGAAGACGCGGCGGGGCGTGACGATGTAGCCCTTGCCGGCGGTCACCAGGAAGACCTGGTTGTGCTGCTCCCGGGTGTAGGTCTCCGGGGTAAAGTCCGCGCCGGGCCGGAGGGAGACCCGCTCTACGGCAGCGTCCTTGTAAGCGCCCTCCAGAACGCTCACGCGGGACACGCCGTCGGTATACTTGTGCTGGATATCCGCACCTTTCGAAATCTTGACCAGAGCCATGGTAAATTCCCCTTTACAGTGAATTATTATATAAGGTAGCAACGCAGTCGGACGGGCGTTTTGTTCCGGGTCTTACTTGATCTCTCCGGGATAGCCGTCGATGCACATCTCGAACCAGATGTAGTCGCACTTCTTGCCGGCCTCCACCTTGCTGCCGTGCCAGAAGCCGGTGGGCGTAAAGGACAGGTCGCCGCCGGTCATGTGCACTTCCTCGCCGCCGGCGGTGTAGATGAACTCAGAGCCGGGCAGCGGGAAGTACCACTGGGCCAGTTCGTTATGGATGTGCTGGCCGATCTCGATGGGGCCGCTGCCCTTGACGCAGCCCATGGACAGGCGGCCCAGATTGCGGTGCTCCAGCAGCATCATGGAAGTGGTGACGGAGTTGTCCTTGAAGTCCTCGTCATAGGTCCAGCCCTGGCTGATGGTGCGCAACCGGGGCAGCGCCATGCGGGATTCCACCAGGCAGGTCTTGTCGTAATCGTTGAGCTCGGTGACGATGTGCAGGAATTCAAGGGGCTGCTTGCTGTCGGCGGAGCAGGTGATGGTGAAGCGCTCGCTGTCGAACTCGGGGACGAATACGCCGGGCTCGGTCACGTTCCAGGCCTGGCGGGGAGTGGTCACATAGCCCTTGCCCTTGGTAAAAATGAAGAGCTGGTTGTGCTCGGTGACGGAGTACACGTCGGGGGTAATGGAGTGGCCGCTCTGGAGCGCGCAGTGGGCGAAGCGGGCCTGGTCGAAGGCCCCCTCCAGCACGGGTACGCAGGCATAGCCGTCCTTGAAATCGTACTTGACGTCGCTGTACCGGGCTACCTGAATGAGAGACATGGTTCGTTCCTCCTAGTTATAGTATCTGTGTTTTGGGTTTGATCAAAGCATCTTGCTCAGGAAATCCTGAAGACGCTTGTTCTTGGGGTGTGCGAAGAATTCCTCGGGCGCGCTGTCCTCCACGATGACACCGCCGTCAATGAAGATGACCCGGTCGGCCGCCTCGCGGGCAAAGCCCATCTCGTGGGTGACCACCAGCATGGTCATGCCGTCGGCGGCCAGCTTTTTCATGACGTCCAGCACCTCGCCCACCATCTCGGGGTCCAGGGCGGAGGTGGGCTCGTCGAAGAGCATGACCTCAGGCTGCAGGGCCAGGGAGCGGGCGATGGCGATACGCTGCTGCTGGCCTCCGGAGAGCTGGTTGGGATAGGCGTCCCGCTTGTCTTCCAGCCCCACCGTTTTCAGCAGTTCCATGGCCTTCTGCTCGGCCTCCTGCTTGCCGACGCCCTGCACCTTGACCGGGGCCAGCATGATGTTGTCCAGCACCGTCTTGTGCGGGAAGAGGTTGAACTGCTGGAAGACCATGCCCATCCCCAGCAGGACCTGATTGGTCTGCTTGGGCGGGGCGGAGACCAGATCCACGTCATGGTAGAGGATCTGGCCGCCGGAGGGCTTTTCCAACAGGTTGAGGCAGCGCAGGAAGGTGGATTTGCCGCAGCCGGAGGGGCCCACGATGGCCACCACCTCGCCGGGCTGTATGTCGATGTCGATGCCCTTGAGGACCTCATGCTTGCCGAAGTTTTTCTGGAGTCCTTTGACGCTGATCATACTCATAACGTTTCTGCCCCCCGTAAGTGATAGCGGCCAAAGCCGAAATAGGAAACGCTGTTGCGGTAAGAGATGTCGGCCACCAGGCCCTCCAGAGCGTGCCGGTCGTCCGGAAGCTGTCCCTCCTCCACCCAGCGGCCCAGCACGCCGCACAGGATGCGGCGGAAGTACTCATGCCGGGTATAGGACAAAAAGCTGCGGGAGTCGGTGAGCATCCCGATAAAGTTGCCCAGCACGCCGCCGGCGGCCAGGTTCCGGATCTGGGCCTCCATGCCGTCCCTGCAGTCGTTGAACCACCAGGCCGAGCCGTGCTGAAGCTTGCCGCGCGCCCCATCGCCCTGATAGCAGCCCATCAGACTCACAAGGCCCGCATTGTCGTTGGGGTCCAGGGAATAGAGAATGGTCCGGGGCAGCTCGCCGTTCTCCTCCAGCGCATCCAGGAAGGCGGCCAGACCGGGCAGGTTCACCGCGGGGCCGATGCTGTCGTAACCGGTGTCCGGTCCCAGCCGGCGGAACATGCGGGCATTGTTGTTGCGCTGGGCGGCAAAGTGCAGCTGCATGGCCCAGTTCCGTTTGGCATACCCCCGGCCAAAAAACAGCAGCAGCGCCGTTTTGTACTGCCACAATTCCGTTTCCGTCGCCCGCTCTCCGGCCAGACGCCGCTTCAGGATGGCGTCCAGCGCCGGTACCCCGGCAGTGCGGAAGCAGAGATTGTCCAGGCCGTGGTCGGCCACCGCGCAGCCGTGGTCGGTGAAAAAATCCATCCGCCGGTCCAGGGCGGCGGTGAGGCTCCGCCAATCGTGAATCTCCATCCCCGCGGCGGCGGAAAGACGCTCCAGGTAGGCAGGAAAGCCCTCCTGCTCCAAATTCACCGCCTTGTCCGGCCGGAACGCCGGAAGGACCTTGGTCTCCAGGGAGGGATCCGCGGCAAGCTTCTCGTGCCACTCCAGCGTATCCGCCGGATCGTCGGTGGTACACACAAGGGTCACGTTGGACTGCTTCAGGATGCCGCGCACGTGCAGCCCGTCTCCGATCACCGCCTGGCAGTGATCCCAAACCGCCTTGGCGTTGGCCCCGGTCAGGTGTCCTTCATAACCGAAGTAGCGTTTGAGCTCCAGATGGCTCCAATGATAAAGGGGATTGCCCACCGCCCGCTCCAGGGTGGCGGCCCAGGCCTGGAATTTCTCCTCGTCCGGAGCCTCCCCGGTGATGAGCCGCTCCGGCACACCGTTGGCGCGCATCAGCCGCCACTTGTAATGGTCCCCTTCCAGCCACAGCTGCGTCAGGTTGTGAAAGACGCGATCCTCCGCGATCTCCCGGGGGCTGACATGGCAGTGGTAATCCAAAATGGGCAGCCCCTCCGCCACACCGTGGTAAAGCTCTCTGGCTGTCTGTGTATCCAGCAGAAAATCCTCGTCCAGGAATGGTCTCATGCTTCCATCCTCCGTCCCGTTTCAACGGGTTTTGCCGTTCTGTCCAAAGTTCCGTCCTGTGCTAATGATATATTTGTGATATATCTCTTGTAGCAAACCATAACATAGTTTTTTCCCGGTGTCAAGCAGAAAACCGACCATTTCGCTAAAAAAGTATTTCATTCCGCAAACCATCTGTTGCTTTTGTACAGGAGACCTTGACATTTTGCCTGCCTGCGCCCTTGACATTTCTGGAATGCGCTGGTATACTGTCCTTGTTCGTGATATATTACTTATTATCCTTTTTCAATCATTTGATATATTACAGCTGGAGGTGCCTTATGGCAAAAGCGCCTTCCCAAAATCGGGAACGCCTGTCTCAGGTCGCGTACGACCAGATCAAGACCATGATCCTGCAAAAGGACCTGACCCCCGGACAATTTATCAACGAATCCCAGCTTCAGGAGCTGCTGGAGCTGGGCCGCACACCGGTGCGGGAGGCCATTTTGGCTCTGGCGCAAGATAAGCTGGTCACCGTACACCCCAGAAAGGGCATTGAGATCACCCGCCCCACGCCCAAGGATATCCATGATATTTTCGAGATCCGCTCCCTGCTGGAGCCTATGATCCTCCGCCAGTGCTTCTCCATGGTGGACCCCCAGTGGGCCATGGACATGCGTGCCCTGCTGCTCCAGCATGAGGACGACAGCGCGGGAAATTCCGCCGAAACGGCGGCCCCGCTGATCGAGCTGGATAACCGCTTTCACCTGGAGTTGGTGGATACTCTGCGCAATCAATATGCCACCAACCTGATGCGCAGCATTGTGGACTACCTGAACCTGATCCGGGTCACCGCTTGGCGGCCTGCCCGGTACCGGGCGAGCAACCGGGAGCATATCGACATCCTGAACGCCATCCTGGAGCAGGACCTGGAAACGTCCTGCCGGCTGCTCTCCGATCACATCCATCTGTCCTATCAGGAGGCCATCAACACCATGATGCACACCTCGTTTTGATCGGACCGGACAGCGCTTTGCCGGAGGCGGGCGCAAAAAGCCCCGCCGCTTTCCGCCGCCGGAGCGGCGGGAGCAAGTTTGATCCCCTTCTTGCAGCGGCGCGCACGGCGTGAACCGACATCGCACTTTGCGGCAACGTCCGAGGGGCGGACCCAATTGGGTCCGCCCCTCGGACGTTGCCGCTTTTGCAGGGAGCAACGGATCAAAGCGTCACGCCGTCCTTCCAGATGGCCAGGTCCCGGTAGCCCGCCCGCTCCGACCGGGTAAGGGCGCCGGAGGCCGTGTCCAGCACCGTTTGCAGCAGCGCCTGCGTATGCTGCTCCCAATCCCCGCCCTGGGCCAGACCGCCCGCGCTGTAGTCGATCCAGTTTGCCTTATGGCCCGCCAGCGCGGTATTGGTGGCGATCTTGAGGGTGGGCACCGGCGCGCCGAAGGGGGTCCCCCGGCCGGTGGTGAACAGGATCAGCTGGGCTCCCGCCGCCGCCAGGGCGGTCGTGGACACCAGGTCGTTGCCCGGAGTCTGGAGCACGCACAGGCCGCGCTTTTTTACCGCTTCGCCATAGCGCAGCACATCGCTGACGGGAGCGCTGCCGCCCTTCTGGACGCAGCCCAGGGATTTTTCCTCCAGGGTGGTGATGCCCCCCGCCTTGTTGCCGGGCGAGGGATTTTCGTAGACCACCTGGCCGTGACGTACGAAATAGTCTTTGAAGTCCCCCACCAGTTCCGGCAGGGCCCGTGCAGCCGCTTCGTCGGCGCAGCGGCGGAAGAGCACCCCTTCCGCCCCGAACATCTCCGGGATCTCCGCCAGCAGCGCGGTGCCCCCCATGGCCACCAGGCGGTCGGCCACCCGACCCACCAGCGGATTGGCGGTGACGCCGGACAGCCCGTCGGAGCCCCCGCATTTCAACCCCACGATCAGCTCGCCGGCTCCGATCTCCTCCCGCGCATCTCCGGCGGCCCGGTCGATGAGCGCGCGCAGCAGGGCTTCGCCCTCCCGCTGCTCGTCCTGCGCGGCCTGGCATTCCAAAAACGCCGTGCGCTCCGCGTCCCAGCCGCCCAGCAGGTCCCGGAGTACGGAGATCCCGCTGTTTTCACACCCCAGCCCCAACACCAGCACGCCCCCCGCGTTGGGGTGGCGGATCAGGCCGCATAGGATCCGCCGGGTATACGCCTGGTCGTCCCCCATCTGGGAACAGCCGTAGGGATGAGGCCAGGCGTATACGCCGTCCACCCTCCCCCGGGCATAGGGCTCCGCCGCCCGGGCTAGCGCCTGGGCCACGCCGTTGACGCAGCCCACTGTGGGCACGATCCAGATCTCGTTGCGCACGCCCACGCTTGCGTCGGGGCGGCGGTATCCCCGGAACGTGCGGGGCGGCAGCGGCGCCGGCGCAGAGGCGTCCACCTCCGCCGCCGCCGTTACGTCCTCGCTCAGGCCGGTGCCCAGGTTATGGGTATGCACCCAGGCGCCGGGGGCGATGTCGGTCTTGGCCCGGCCGATCGGATAACCGTACTTGATCACCGCCTCCCCGGCGGCGATGGGGGCCAGCGCCAGTTTATGGCCCTGCGGGATCTCCTCCAGCGCGGTGACCGCCTGCCCCCGGGCATAGACCGCCCGCTCCCCCGCCGCAACAGGAGCAAGGGCGACGGCCACGTTGTCCCTGGGATGGATACGCAGCACGCTCATAGGCCCGCCTCCTCCTGGCACCGGGCCAGGGCGGCGGCCATGCCGCAGGCGCGGATGCGCTCCAGAGCCCGTCCCGCCGCCGGGACAAAGCCGGGCAGGGCGTTCAGGTCCTCTCCCCAGAAATCGGTGCGCGCCGCCAGCGCCCGGATCAGCGCTTCCGGAGCCAGGCCTTTCGTCTGGCGGAAGAATCCCATTACGGCGGCGTCATCCCGGACGGGATAGGGTACGCCGTTCCGCATGCCCTGGGTGTAGAATGCGGCCAGGGCGGCGAAGGAGAAGGTGAGCCGCACGGGCAGGCGCCCGCCCCCCGCCGGATAGGCCCTTACGCTGGGCAGCACCCGGGCCCGCCACTTGGACACGCTGTTCAGGGCGATGTCCAGCAGGCGGTGGTCGATGTAGGGGTTGGCGAAGCGCTCCTCCACCGCCCGGGCAAAGGCCTCGCAGTCCTCCCGCGGCAGGGAGAGCGTGGGGATGATCTCTTCATAGAGGGCCCCTTCCAAAAAGGCGCGGACAGCGGGGTCCTCCATACAGGTGCGAACGATATCATGTCCCGCCAGGAACGCGGCGGGCACCATTGCGGTGTGACCGCCGTTGAGGATGCGCACCTTCTGCTCTTTGTACGGGTGATGGTCGGAGACAAACTTCACCGGCAGGCCCGTCTGGGGGGCGGGGAACTCCTCCGCCAGGGCCTCCGGGGCCTCAATGACCCACAGTCCGAAGGGTTCCGCCGTGTCCAGCAGGGCGTCGGCGTAGCCGTTCTCCTCGTCCAGCTGCGCCGCCCATTGCTTGGGATAGCCGGTAACGATGCGGTCCACCAGCGTGCTGCAAAAGTGGTTTTCCGTCTCCAGCCAGTGCCGGAAGGCCTCCTCCAGCCCCCAGTCGGCGGCGTGGCGGAGCACATACTCCCGCAGTACGGCTCCGTTATCCGCAATGAGCTCGCAGGGCAGCAGTACCCAGCCCGACACCCCGGAGCGCCAGCGCTCCCACAGCAGCCGGGTCAGCTTGGCGGGAAAAGAGGCGGGGGGCCGGTCGTCCCATCGACAGGCCGGGTCGTAGACGATGCCTGCCTCAGTCGTGTTGGAGATCACAAAGCGCAGTTCCGGTTGGCAGGCGGTGCGCAGCAGCTCGTCCCAATCCGCAAACACATCCAGCGCCCGGCTGATACAGCGGATCATCCGCCGCTCCTCCACCAACGCGCCGTTCTGCTTTCCCCGCAGGCAGAGCTGGTAGAGCCCCTGCTGGGCGTTGATGCGCCCGGCCTTTCCCGCGGAGGCCGGCGGGACCACCACCACTCTTCCGTAAAATCCCGCCCGTTCATTCATCCGGTCGATGAAATCGTCGGCAAAGCCCCGGAGGAAATTCCCCTCGCCAAATTGAAGCACCCGCTCGGGCGCCTGCCGGAGGATGCCGCCGTCCCCTTCCTTCAGGGCGGCATAGGTCAGCCGTCTCATCATTCAAAACCCCTTTCCCACGATCCCAGCGTTTGTGATATATCTGTAATATATCATACGTTCCGATCTTCGGTCTGTCAATCCTCTTTTTTCTGCCCTGTCCGCCCATGGGCAAAGCCCTTCCCTGCGCCGCCCCGGCAGGGGCCCGGCACAGCAAGGCCCGCCCGTTCCAGGTAGGAGCGGCCGGGCCAAGAAACGGAACGGCGCCTGCTTCCGTAGACATAGCGGTAACCGAAATATATGAATATTTATCTGGCCATTTATTTTGAGGGCGGCGCGGTATTCCCGTCCTCCTTTCCATATTTTTTGAAATAGTGCGTTTTAGTCTTGACAGCCCCCGCATATGGTGTTATCTTTTCACCAATAATTATTCGCTATTAGACGGATATTATTCATTTTATCCCCTGCATTGCAAGGCCGCTTGCAAAATTCCACAGAAGGAAGAGAACGGTGACCCCTATGAAGAAACTCCTGTCCCTGCAAAGCCGGCTGCTGTCTGTATGGACGGCCGCCGCGCTGCTGGTCTCTCTGTGCGCCGTTCCGGCGTACGCCGCGGAGGAGACCGCCGCTCCCGCCGGGAGCGTGGCCAACGTCTCGGAAGACGGCGGCGAAGACTGCATTAACCTCTCCGCCGCCCGCTCCTTCCAAGCCAGGATCCCCGTGAGCATGACCGAAGAGGCGGCCGCCCAGGCCGCCGGGAAGGCCGAGTGGTCCCTGCTGCGCGACAGCGGCAAGGCCTATCTGGACCCTGTGCTGTATCCCAACCAGACGGCGGGCGGCGGCCTGTCCGACTGGGTCTGCTCCGACGGAGAGACGCCCTTTTTCACCAATGTGGTCTCCTTCGCCGAGACGGTGGACGGCCAGGTGTATCTGAGCGTAAGTTTCGACAGCGTCTGCTACTTTGGCAGCGATGCGAGCGTTCCCCACTCCAATGGCGGCGCTTACCTGGACGTATGCGGCTACTTCCGCCTGACCGCCCTGGTGGACGGCAAGGCGCTTGGCTCGGCCCCCGTGAAAATCACCCCCTACGACAACTTCCACACGATGCCTGAGATCTACGCCCAGATCGACGCGATGGTCTCCTACGCCGCGGAAAACACCGACCTGTATGTGGAGAAGCGTTCCATGGGCAAAAGCCAGGGCGACAATGGCCTGGAGCCTCTGGACATGCCTTATCTGATCGTGGCGAAGAATCCGGACGCCGTGGCCAAGTGGCAGTCCATCCAGGAAGAGGCGGAGCACGATCCCTCCGCCCTCATCGCCAAGCTTGAGGCCGGTACCCTGGGCGACTATCAGGTGCCCGTGCTGTATTCCAACGTTCACGCCAACGAGGCGGCCGCTTCCGACGGCATCCTGAAATTTGCCTGGATGCTGCTGGAGGCCGCCGCCGACGACGGCAAGCTGGATTACGACCGGCTCACCGGCTTTACCGCTGAAGGTGAAGCCGAGCTGGCCGCCCAGATGGGTCCCGTGGGAGCGGAGGGCTCCGTGGCCGTGCCCGACCTGGTGGCCGACACCGCCACTTACCTGGGCTATCTCAAGGGCGAGGGTCTGAACGTCTCCGGCGTGGTGGATCTGGCCAAGTACTATACCATAGAGACCGAAACCGTGGACGTGGACGAGCTGCTCTCCGACGTGTTCTTCCTCATCGTCCCAGAGGAAAACGTGGAGGGGCGCACCTATCTGACCCGCACCTCCTCCGGCGGCTTTGACCTGAACCGCGACAACTCCTTCCAGACCCAGGCGGAGACCCAGAACATGACGCAGCTTATCGCCGCCTGGAACCCCGTCAGCTTCACCGAGTTCCACGGCCGCGTGAAGCAGTTCCAGTGCGAGCCCTGCGATCCCCCCCACGAGCCCAACTTTGAGTACGATCTGCTAGCCGAGCATCTGATGGCCGGCGGCGAGGCGCTCGGCATCGCCGCGGTGGCCAACAACGACGGCTACAACAGCTATGTCATCCCCCAGCGCGATTACCTGAGCTACACCGGCGCCAAGGCCGCCGACGGGGCCGACCAGACCTGCTGGTACGATCCCTGGGACGATATGTCCACCTCCTACACCCCCCAGTACGCCATGCTCCACGGCACCGTGGCCTATACCGTAGAAGTGCCCGCGTATAACGACGACGCGGCCGCCGCGGTGGCGTACGGCCAACTGGGCCAATCCGCCTACATTGCAGAGAACAAGCAGGAGTATCTGCTGGCCCAGACCAAAATTTTTGAGCGGGGCGTGACCAACGCCAACTCCGACGCCTACGAGCTGGTAGGCCAGTGGTTCTGCGACCAGTATGACGTGGAGGGCGCCGAGGCCGAGCTGTTCCGTCCCGAGTATGACGGCGCGGGTCAGAACGGCAATTTCTATCCGGAGTGCTACATCATCCCCCTGGACGGCGCCAATCAGTCCAACCTGCAGGCCGCCGCCGACATGATGGAATGGCTCTCCCGCAACGACGTAAAGATCCTGGTCTCCGAAACGGCCTTCTCCTACAGTGGTGTGCGCTATCCCGCCGGGACCATGGTGGTCTCCCTGTACCAGGCCAAGCGGAGCGTGGCCAACGGCGCGCTGTATGACGGCACCGTCATCACCGGCTGGCCCGTCCTCTATTCCGAGGGCATCACTGCCTTTGCCAAGACCCGCGGCTTCGACATGGTCACCTGCGCCGAGCCTACGGCCTACCGGACCATCCGGGCCGCCTGCGGCGACTGGATGGACCACGCGGACTGCGTGCGCTATCTGGCCAACGTCACCTCCAGCTTCACCGGTGTGGAGGGCGCCAAGGTGATCCTCTCCAATGCCTCCGAGGACTCCACCGCCGCCGTCAACGCCCTGCTCCAGGCGGGCAAAGGGGTGGGGATGATCCTCTCCGGCGAACAGGCCGGCAGCTTCCTGTGCGATTATTCCGACTGGCGGAGCGTCTGCACCCAATACCGCCTCTCCGGCGCCGGCGTGGCCGAGGCCGACGCGCCCCTGTCCCTGACCATCACCAAGGCTCCCGTGGTCTACATCAGCGGCAAGCCCTCCGACAGCCGCACCGGCTTTGTCAAGACCAGCCTGGTCAGCGGCTCCTACCAGTATAACTATGACCGCCAGGCGATGGAGCTGCTGGGCTTCCAGGTGACGGACGACGCCTCCCTGGCCACTCTCGTCATCGGCGCCGCCGCCCTGGACGAGGCAGGCCTAGCCGCCGTGGAGAACGGCGCGGCCTATATCGGTTACGGCTCCAACGCCATCAGCGCCATCACCGGCTATACCGACCGCAGGGGCAACCAGATCCCCGGCTGTCTGCTGAGCACAGGCTCGCTGGTCCGTGAGACCGTCAGCAGCGAATCCATGGACGCCCTGGCCTATGTGACCTATCCCACCCAGAGCCTGATCACCGCCAGCTATGTGAGCGAGGGCGACGAGCTGCTCTATGGCTACGGCGCGGGCTACTTCTCCGCCATTCCGGAAGGCGCCCAGGTCCTGATCCGGCTGGACGGCGCCCGGGAGCCGCTGGAGGGTTTCCTGGTGGGCGGCGGCGAACATTACGACGACTTCCTGGACAACTCCATCCAGGCCATCTCCTACCAGAAGGACGGCCTGAACCTGGCGCTCTTCGCCAATACCCTGACCAACAAGCTCCACCAGCGGGATGAGTTCAACTTCATCAGCAATATGGCCTTTTCCTCCCTGCTGGGCGGCGTGTACGCCGGCAGCGTGAAGACCGCCGGCGACGCCAAAGCGCTGGCCGACGCCAAATACACCGACGTGGGCGGCGGCGACTGGTACGCCGAGGCCGTGGGGCAGGCCACCGCCCAGGGCCTGTTTACCGGCACCTCCGGCACCACTTTTGCCCCTGCCGGTACCACCACCCGCGGCATGCTGGTCACCGTGCTCCACCGTCTGGCCGGCCTGCCGGAGGCGGAAGCCGCCTCTTTTACCGACGTAGCCGCGGACTCCTACTGCGCCGATGCGGTGGCCTGGGCCGCCGAGCACGGCGTGACCTCCGGCACCTCCGCCGCCGCCTTCTCCCCCAACGCCGCCCTGACCCGTGAGCAGACCGTGACCATGCTCTACCGGTATGCCCAGGCCGCAGGCGCAGACGTGAGCGTGGAAGCGGACGCCGATCTCCTCCGTTACGCCGATGCCGGCCAGATCAGCGTCTTTGCGCTCCCCGCCATGCAGTGGGCCTGCGGGTCGGGCGTACTCACCGGAAACGGCGCGGGCGCTCTGAATCCCCAGGGCACCGCCTCCCGCGCCGAGCTGGCCACCCTCATCCTCCGCGCCGCCGAGCTGTTCTGAGCGGGCGGTATCAGCAGAAGGAAGGGACGCGCTGCGGATTTTCCGCAGCGCGTCCCTCAGCTTGTCCCCCTTGGGCCCTGTTCAGTCCCAGGCCCGCAGCAGGCGTTCCACATAGCGTTTCATCGCCGGCCGAATCGGATAGCCGCCGTCGTGGGTGCACCAGTTGTACACCAGCCCCCGGGCAGCGATCATCAGAAAGTCCACCATGGCGGCCGCCCCTTCTTCACTGTGGAACTCTCCGGCCTGCAGTCCCTGCTGCACCTGTTCTCCCAGCACCCTTCGGATCCCCTGTTCAGAGGGGCGGTCAAAGCACTTGTTGTTGGAGTTGTAGAGCAGCTTGGTCAGGGAGATATCGGTGATCTCGCTGGAATAGCGGGCATATTCGTCAAAAAAATACAGGATCCGCTCCCGTGCGGTGGGCTGGATAAGAGCGGGCGCCACCACGTCCTCAAAGTACTCGTCGGCCAGCTGGTAGGTCTCATAGTACACATCCAGCTTGGTTGCATAATAGTTATAGAAGGTCCCCACCGAGACCTGGGCGGCCTCCACGATATCCCGGACCTTGATCTGCTCAAACGCACGGCGGTCCAGCAGCGCCAAGGCCACTTCAAAGATATGGCGCTTCGTCTCCTCCGCCTGCTGCCTGCGGGTCTTTTTATGCTCTTCCAATCCCTGCGCCCCCCATTTCTCTGCAACGATTATATCAAAATCAGGCCCTCCTGCCAAGTGCGGGAGGGCCTTTTTTTGGACGGTTCACCCAATTTGAGCAAGCTTATTTGGCTTTTTTTACAATTTTCTGATTTGACCCGCTTTTTTGGGGCCGCCCTATTGCATTTCGTTTTGCCTCGTGACATAATTAACGAACAAGTTCGCTGAACATATTCATAAAACAATTTCACAAAAGGAGGCAGCAGTATGGCTACATTTCTTACCGCCCAAGAGGCCGCCGAACGGATCCCGGACGGGGCCACCGTTGGCCTGGCGGGCATGGGACTGTCCGGCTGGCCGGAGGAGGTGGCCTGTGCCATCCGGGACCGCTTCCGGGAGACGGGGCACCCCCGAAACCTGAATCTGAAGCAGGGCAGTGCCATGGGAGACTGGGGCTACGGCAACCAGTTTTTGGGTTGGGACCGCACGAAGCGGCCCGACGGCCCCGCCCAGGATCAGGGCAACCGCGGCGTGACCCGGTTCGGCGAGGCCGGAGAGGGACTGATCGCCAAGTGGTGCGGCGCCCACATTGGCTCGGCCTTCTCCCTGAACGAGCTGGTGCGGCAAAACAAAATTCAGTGTCACTGTCTTCCCCAGGGCGTCATCGTAAACCTGTGGCGGGAAATCGCCGCCGGACGGCCCGGTCTACTGACCAAGGTCGGCCTCGGCACTTTTGTAGACCCCCGCGTCGAGGGCGGCAAGATGAACCAGGCAACCACGGAAGACCTGGTGGAACTGGTAGAGCTGGCCGGCGAGGAGTACCTGTTTTACAAGAGCTTTCCCCTGAACGTAGCGCTGCTGCGGGGCACCACCGCCGACGAAAACGGCAACATCACCTTTGAACACGAGAGCGTGCTCAACGAGGGCCTTGCGGTGGCCATGGCCGCCAAAAACAGCGGCGGCATCGTCATTGTGCAGGTGGAATACGTGGCCCGAAAGGGCACGATGGACCCCAAGCAGGTCAAGATCCCCGGCATTCTGGTGGACTATGTGGTCCAGGCCACCGACCCCATGGCCTGCTGGCAGGCCGAGGGGGTCTACTTTGAGCCCGCCTTCTCCGGTCAGATCAAAAAGCCGGTGCAGGCTCTGCCCAAGCTGCCCATGTCGGACCGCAAGGTGCTCTGCCGCCGCTGCGCCATGGAGCTGCGCGCTGGCAGCGTGGTCAATCTGGGGGTCGGCATTCCCGCGGACGTGGCCCTGGTGGTGGCTGAGGAGGGATATACCGACCAGATCACCCTCACCGCGGAGACCGGCGCGGTGGGCGGGGTGCCCGCCGCGCTGCCCAACTTCGGCAGCGCCTATAACCCGGAGTGCACCATGCTCCACAACGACATGTTCGACATGATCGACGGCGGCGGACTGGACATCACTGTGCTGGGCCTGGCCCAGGCCGACGAGGCGGGCAATTTGAACGTTTCCAAGTTCGGCGCCCGCCTTACCGGACCCGGCGGCTTCATCAATATCACCCAAAGCGCCAAAAAGGTGGTCTTCTGCGGCAGCTTTATGGCCAAGAGCAAGGTGCTGGTACAGGACGGCAAGCTGGTCATCGCCGAGGAGGGCAAGGCCAAAAAGTTTATCCGTCAGGTGGAGCAGATCACCTTTTCTGGTCCCTATGCCCGGCCGGATCAGACCATCCTGTATGTGACCGAGCGCTGCGTGTTTCAGCTCATCGGCGGCAAAATGACGCTGATCGAGATCGCCCCGGGCATCGACCTGGAGCGGGATATCCTGGCCCACATGGACTTTGTTCCGGTGCTCGCCCAGAATTTGAAAACCATGGACCCGGCTATTTTCCAGGAACACTGGGGCGGCCTGGGCCAATCGATCCGAGCATAAGGAGGCTGACAAAATGGTATTGACCGAAAAGCAACAGATGTTGCGCAAACTTTTCCGGCAGTTTGCGGAAACGGAGTTCACGGACGAGCTGCTGGACCGGCTGGAGGAGACCGGGGAATTTGACCGCGCCATTCATGATAAGATGGCGCGCTGCGGCTTTCTGGGCGTCAAGATCCCGGTGGAATACGGCGGCCAGGGCGGCGACAGTCTGGCCTATGCCATGATGGTGGAGGAGTTCGCCCGGGTGTCCCCGGTGCTGTCCATCTATGCCAACACCTCCAACTCCCTGGGGGCGGGTCCGCTGCTCTACTGCGGCACCGAGGAGCAGAAGCGGAACTACGTGATCCCCGTGGCCAAGGGAGAAAAGATCCTGGTCTTCGCCCTGACCGAACCGGGCGCCGGCTCCGACGCGGGCGGGACCCTGACCTCCGCCGTGCAGGCTGGGGACGAATTTATTCTCAACGGCCGCAAGACCTTCATTTCCGGCGCGCCCTTCGCGGATTACGCGGTGGTCTACGCCAAGACCGATCCCAGCCAGAAAGGCTCCAAGGGCATCTCCATGTTCCTTGTGGACATGAAGCTGCCCGGCGTATCCTGCGGCAAGCCCGAGCACAAGATGGGCATCGTGGGCTACCCCACCAGCGACATCATCCTGGAGGATGTGCATGTCCACAAAAGCGACCTGCTGGGCCCGCTGCACAAGGGCTTCTCCACCGCGATGAAGACCCTGGACGGCGGGCGCCTGGGCATGGCCGCCCAAGCGGTGGGCATCGCCCAGGGCTGCCTGGACGCGTCCGTCAAGTACGCCAAAGAGCGCAAGCAGTTCGGCAAGCCCATCGCCAAATTCCAGGCCATCAGCTTCATGCTGGCCGACATGGCCACCGAGATCGAGGCCGCGCGCCAGCTGGTCTACTCCACCGCCGTGCGCAAGGATGCGGGGGACCCGGAGAGCGCCAAGCTGTGCGCCATGAGCAAGCTGTACGCGGCCGAGATGTGCAACCGCGCGGCCTACAAGGCCGTGCAGATCCACGGGGGCTACGGCTACATCAAGGAATACAAGGTGGAGCGCTTCTACCGGGACGCCCGCATCACCAGCATCTACGAGGGCACCTCGCAGGTACAGCAGATGGTCATCTCGGGCAGCCTGCTCAAGTAAGGAGGAGAAGGGTATGAAATTCATTGTCTGCGTCAAGCAGGTGCCGGACACCTCCGGCAAGGTGGCGGTCAAGGCCGACGGCACCATGGACCGCTCCAGCATGGCCGCCATCACCAATCCGGACGACCGGAACGCGGTGGAGGCCGCCCTGACCCTCAAGGACCAGTATCCGGAAGCCAGGGTGGTGGTGATCTCCATGGGCCCGCCCCCCGCCGCCGGGATGCTGCGGGAGCTGCTGGCCATGGGCTGCGACGAGGCGGTGCTCATCTCCGGCCGGGAGTTCGGCGGTTCGGATACCTTCGCCACCTCCCAGATCATTGCCGCCGCCATCGCGCACCTGGGTCTGGATGAGGAGGACGTGATCTTCTGCGGCCGTCAGGCCATCGACGGCGACACCGCCCAGGTGGGTCCCCAGATCGCGGAAAAGCTGGGCCTGCCGCAGGTGACCTATGCCGCCGACATCCGGAAGGAGGGCCGCACGCTCACCGTCCGCCGCATGCTGGAGGACGGCTATATGAACATCCAGGTGTCCACGCCCTGCCTGATCACCTGTATCAAGGAGCTGAATACCCCCCGGTATATGACCGTCAAGGGCATTCTGGAGTGCGATCAGAAGCCTTATCGGGTCCTTGACTATGCGGCTTTGAAGGACGAGCCCCTCATCGAGCCGGACACCATCGGCCTGAAGGGTTCCCCCACCAACGTGTACAAGTCCTTCTCGCCCCCGGTGAAGGGCGCGGGCGTCCTGCTGGAGGGTTCCCCGAAAGAGGCGGTGGCGCAGCTCTTCGCCGCGCTGGAAAAACAGCACATGATTTGAGGGAGGATGCGGAAATGACTGAATTTCATAATACCGACCCCGCCGCCTTCCGGGGCGTGTGGGTATTCTGCGAGCAGCGCGGCGGGGAGCTCAACCCCACCTGCTTCGAGCTGCTCTCCGAAGGCCGCAAGCTGGCCGACGATCTGGGCGTGGAGCTCTGCGGCCTGCTGCTGGGCGACGGCGTGGCGGCGCTGGCCCCCACGCTGGGCGGCTATGGGGCCGACCGGGTATATGTATGCCAGCACCCCCTGCTGAAGGATTACACCACCGACGCCTATACCAAGGTGGTCTGCGGCATGGTCATGGAGCGCAAGCCGGAAATCGTGCTCATCGGCGCCACCAACATCGGCCGGGACCTGGGCCCCCGCTGCGCGGCCCGCCTGCACACCGGCCTTACCGCCGACTGTACCCACCTGGATGTGGATGTGGCCAAGTATCAGGAATTTTTAAAGCGTACCTCCACCCTGGATGTGGACGGTATGAAGTGGGACCTGACCGACAAGGGTCTGAAGATGACCCGTCCTGCTTTCGGCGGCCACCTGATGGCCACCATCATCTGCCCCCGGTTCCGGCCCCAGATGTCCACCGTCCGGCCCGGCGTGATGCAGTGCGCCCCCTTCGACCAGTCCAAGGCCGACGCCTGCCGGGTGGAGCTTTGCCCTGTCACGCTGGATGAGCGCGATCAGAAGACCCGTGTGCTGGAGGTGGTCAAGCAGGCCAAGGCCGCCGTGGACCTGATCGGCGCGGAGGTCGTGGTCAGCGTGGGCTACGGCATCAGCAGGGACGTAAAAACCGGCCTGGCGCTGGCCCAGCAGCTGGCCGACGCCCTGGGCGGCGTGGTGGGCGCCTCCCGCGCCTGCGTGGACGCGGGCTGGATCGGCGCGGACCACCAGGTGGGCCAGACCGGCAAGACCGTCCGGCCCCGGCTGTACATTGCCCTGGGCATTTCCGGGGCCATCCAGCATAAGGCGGGCATGCAGGACGCCGCGTGCATCGTGGCGGTGAATCAAAATCCCGCCGCCCCCATTTTTGAGGTGGCCGACTACGGCATCCCTGCCGACCTGTTCCAGGTCCTTCCGCTCATGATCGAAGCGGCAGCCTCCAGCAAGGGATAGGCGACGGGAAAACCGAACGAGCAGGCGTACAGAATCGGAACAGGCCCGTAGCCGCGCGCCGGTGCGCCGCCCCTATCTGCTGTGCGGCGTGGGATGCATGCCCTTCGCGGGCATCCTTTACGCCTGGTCCATCCTGAAGGCTCCGCTGGCCCAGGCGTTCATCCGGAGCGTCTCTCAGCTGGCGCTGAACTTTATCCCGACCATGCGCTTTTTCTGTGCGCGGCCGGGATCTGTCTGGCGGGCCCGTCCTACGGCTGCTCGCCTCCCATCTCCTCCGCTTTTGTCAGCGCCTTTTATGGGACAAAGCATTTCGCGATGAACTTCAGCATCGCCAATACCATGCTCATCCCGACCTCCTTTACAGCCACCCTCGCCGGGCCATGGTGACCGCTTCCGGCTCCTGCGCCGCCCCGGCGGCCCTGCTGCCGGCCTGCTCCCTTCTTTCGCTGCTGCTGAACCTGAGGATCCGAGCGCCCTGATCCGGCCCCGGCCTTCCGGCACCGGACCTGCAGCGCCGCTGTGCCAGCCGTTCGCCCAAACCGTCCGGCCGCATTCGGCGCCAGACGCCCCCCTGCGCCCGCAGGGCGGTCTGTCCCGTACACGTGCACGCTCTCCCCCGCCCCGCCCCCGGGGTTGACCGGATGAGCCGCGGCGTACCCGCCCGGGACGGCGCGGCTCATCCTTTATTGTTTGCGCAGATAGGTGCTCGACAGCAGTTCCGTCCGGTTGGTGACCTGCATCTTCTCATAGATGCGGGCAACATGGTATTTGACCGTGTTGACCGAGATGCCGACCCGCCCGGCGATCTCCTTGTTGGTCAGCCCCTCCGTGATGAGCCGTACGATCTCCAGCTCCCGCTCGCTGAGCAGTCCCTCCAGGTGCCGGGCTTCTCCGCCGCTCTCCCGCATGTTGCAGAATGCGATGGCATAGGGCTCCCCATCCACAACGACCTTTTCCGTGCGGTAGTTCACCCAGGTCTTTCCATGCTCCGGATCGGTGTAAAAAAAGGAACGGGAGCTGCTGTTCTTCCCCCCTTGGCGCAGATCCTGCAGATTGGCCGTCTGGATCTTTTCCAGCAGGACGCCGAAGGCGGCGTCGCTCTTGCCCAGATTGATAAACCGCGCCGACTTGGGATTGACGAAAAGCAGCGTTGGCTTGACCTCCAGGCCGCTGATGCCGATGCCGTCTCCGGCCAGCTCCATGGCCCGCCGGTAAAGCTCCAGCCGGACGGCCGTCTCCGCCAGATCCCGATGGGATTCCAGCAAAACCGCAAGATGGCGCAGCGCCACGCACAGCTTGGCCCCTCCCTCCGGCGTGGGGAGGCGGTCCTCCGGAAAGGCCAGGTACAGCTCCCCCATCAGCTGGCAGCCCCGGGAATAAATCGGATGGCAGACCAGGTAGCACCCCGCCGGGAAACAGGCCTCCCCCGGGGACGCCAGGCGGATTTTTGTCCCATCCCGCACCCAAAAGGCGTCCGGATGGCCGTGGGAGACACAGGTATGCTCCGCCTCCCAGATGACGGAAGCGCGCACAATGCTCGCCTGGACGCTCCGGCGCGGGATCGACAGCGCGGCGGCCGCACAGCCGAAATGATTCAGAACGGCCTGACAGCAGGCCCGTTCGAAGGCCTCGGCCGCACTGCTGGCGGAGATGTGGGCAAAGGCGTCGAAGACCTCCAAATAGGTGGTCAGCGCCAGCGCCCGGGCGGCCTGCTCAAATTCAGAACGATTGGAAACGCCGGTACGCAGCCCTGCAAACGGGGCGTTTTCCGGAAGCGGCGGGCACTCCATCTCCCAGCTCAGGCGGACCAGCCCTTCCCGATCCACCCATCCCCGTCCAAGCGTCTGCCAGGGCGCATCCTCAGACCGGCGGAATTGCAGCAGCCCAGGCTCTCCCGCCGTACAGGCCCCCGGAAGCGCAGGACAGACCTCCACCCCCTCGACCGGCCGTCCGATGGAGTTGATGGGTACGGCGGCGGCATCCCACTCCTCGGGGCACAGTTCGGCGGCATGCAGCGTGAGCCGGGTCACGCTCTCCGGAAACCCGGTATCCTTCTCCACCACACAGTCCGGCTCAAGCAGCCCCTGCATCCGCGCCGCGGTATCCCGGTCAAAGTATGCCTGTCCGATCCGTACCCGGCGCAGCCGGGAAAAGTTGCCAATCAGGAATCTGGAATCCATGCTGACCGCATTGATGATGCTGGGCGTCAGGTAAACGCTGTCCACCGGACGGCCGCTGACGGTCTTGATAAAATCCTTGGGTTCAAAGGACTCCATCGGCAGCAGGGTATCCCCGCAGGCCAGTCCCAGGCAGATCTCCTGTACATAGGTCAGGCAGGGATACGGCACGCACAGCAGCGCGGTGCCCGGCGGATGCCGCAGCGCCCCGCGGCAGTGCGCCAGATAGGCGCCCAGTTCGCCATAGGATACCGTGCGGATCCGCTCGCTCCCCTCATCCAGCAGCGCCGTCACGGGCGCTGCGTCCTCCACCGGATACCGGCCCAGCACCAGCTGTTTGCGGGTTAAGCTCTGGTAGGACAAAAACCGGCGGGAGGCCGGGTAGACCACCACCCGCCGCAGGGGCAGCAGGGGGGACAGCTCCTCCCGGAGTCCCGCCACAACGTCCCGGTCCGCCACCACCAGATCGGGCGCAAACCGCTTCAGCCGCGCCAGCAGGCGCTCCGGCTCCGTCCGCGGACTGACCGGGCAAAAAACGGCGCCGATCTGTGCTGCGGCGAACAAGAGCTCCACATAGGCATGCCCCGCACACCGCAAATAGACGATATGCGCGCCGGGCCCGCAGCCCAGTTCCAGCAGGCTCCGGCTGATGGAATCGATGCGCCGCCGCAGCACAGCGTACGGTATGGGCGGTCCGTCGGACGCGATGGCGATGCGGCTCCCATATTCCGCGCAAATATCCCGCAAAAGCTCCTGTAGCGACATGGGCCCGCCCTCCTTTTTTTCTACTTTAGCACAACCGCTTTGGGATGGCAAGGCGCTTTCCCGTTTTACTTTGCGAAAGTTACTGGAAAGTTACTACCCAAACGGGTGGTTGTCGTTTTTGATAACTCAGCCCTATAATCCAATCACAAGGATAGTGATTTTGTCTATCCCATTTGGTATGGAAGGAAGTGCCTGCGCTTGGAATACACAGTTCTCAGCCCCTGGGCCGCAGCCGAATCCCGGCAGCCCCGCGGGCTCTCGCCCCGGTTGGACACTCTGGCGGGAAAAACCATCGGCCTGTACGCCCACTTCAAGGGACACGCCATCAAGATCCTGGATGAGGTCGCCCGGGAGCTTTCGGCACGTTTTTCCGGCGTGACCTTTACTCATTTTCAATACCTCAAGGAGATTACCGAGCTGATCCAGGACGACGCATATGCGGCGCAGGCCGCAGCATGGGCCTCCGGGGTTGACGCCGTCATCACCGCCTACGGCGACGCCGGGTCTTGTTCCCTATTTTTGGCAAAAAACGCCGCTTTCTTTGAAAAACAGGGCAAACCCACGGTAGACCTTCTCTGCCGGTCCTTTCAAAATTCCTCCAAACGGGGCGCCGCCTCCCAGGGGGTGCCCGGCCTGCGGCTGGTAGAGATGTCCTTTGGCGATCTGTCGGGCGAGAAGGTCATCGACGACGCGCTGCTCGAGCGGGTCGTCCGCCCTGAGGTACGCCGGGTGACCGACCAAATCGCCGCCGCGCTGACGGCCCCGCTCACCGAGGAGGAGGCCCGCCCGACCCGGGCCCGGGATTATTCCAGCTATACCTTTACCGGTACCCTTCAGGAGGTCAACGACCAATTCTACAAGCTGGGCTGGACCACCGGCCTGCCGATCGTCCCTCCCACCCGTGAGGCCGTGGATGAGATGCTGACCGGCACCGATCTGTCCCCCGACACGGTTCTGGGAACGATTCCCCCCATGAACGGCATCGCCACAGTGGAAAAGGTGGCCGTCAATGCGGTCATGGCCGGGTGTCTGCCCACTTATCTGCCGGTCATTCTTGCGGCCGTCCGGGGCATGCTGGCGCCCAACATCCAGCTGTGCGGCTGGACCTGCTCCAACGCCAACTGGATGCCGTTCACCTTTGTCAACGGCAGGGTCGCAAAGGACATCCACCTTCACAGCGGCCGGGCCGTCCTCAGCCCCTATTACAAGCCCAACACCGCCATCCCGCGGGCGCTGGCCTACATCACCATGAATATCGGCGGCGTGCGCCAGGGGATGGAGGACATGTCCGCCATGGGCACGGTGGGGCGCGGCGGCGTATGCATCGCGGAAAACGAAGCGCAGAGCCCCTGGGAACCGCTCCAGACCCGGTACGGCTTTACGGCGGAGGACTCCACCGTTACCATGTTCTGGCCGGCCGATGTGCAGACGCTGGGCGGAGGCGGTCTGGGCGGAGCGTTCACGCCGGAGAGCTTCCTCAAGAGCATGTGCCAGGTCAAGGCCTTCGGCTGGTGGACCGGCGGGGTGTTTATTCTCTCCCCCGAGATTGCCGCCATGTTTGCCCAGGCGGGCTGGACCAAGCAGCGCATTCTGGATTATGTGGTGGAATACAACCGCGTCCCCGCCGACGAGTGGAACCTGCGCTGGCTGGTGGAGAGCAACCATGAGCCCCGCAAGGACGGAGGCATTCCGGTGGAGACGCCCCTGGACGGCAGCTACTCCGCCCGGCGGTTCTGGAACGATGCGCACATGTTCATCGTGGTGGCGGGCGCCCAGTGGGGCGTGGCGGTCACCGGCGGCGGCGATCACGGCGGCCCATCCTGCACCAAAGTGGAGCTGCCAAAAAACTGGGACAGTTTAGTGGCGCGTTATCGGGACATCGTCCCGCGCTATCTGGATTACTAACAAGGAGGGAACGCATTGGAACACAAGGAAATGGAAGCGCTGCTCCAATCCTGCCAAAGGGAGCTGGAGCGTCTTCAGGCGGTCAACGAGATCCAGAAGATCATGGGCCGCTACGAGGTGGTACACAATCCCCTGACGATGTGGCGCACCCCAATCGACTGCTTTGCGCTGACCATGCCGGACGTATCCATGGAGGTATCCGACTGGGGCGTCTGGGTGGGCGCCGAGGCGGTCCAGTATCTGTTCGGCACCGTCATGAAGGAGGAGCCGGTGGGCACCATGTTTATCCACACCCTGGCCACCCCGGTCATCGAGGTGGCGGGAGACGGTCAGACCGCAAAGGGCACCTGGCACTCCCCGGGCTTCGAGACTCAGGTCGACGCGCAGCGCGTCCCGCACGGTTTCTGGTGCTGGGGCAGCTATAGCGTGGATTTCATCAAGGAAAACGGTGCCTGGAAGATCTGGCATATGAAGTGGTGGCGCACCTTCCGCTGCGATTACTACAAGAGCTGGACCGACTGCTGGCAGGACATCATGACCGGCCCCCCGAAACGGCATCAGTTCCAGACGGAGCCCATCACGTTCTTCCACCCCTACGACACGCTCACCGCGCGGGAGCCTTTCCCGGTCAATCCCAAGCCCTACGAGACCTATACGGGTACCATGATGGACTGGGCCATGGGGGAATTTAAGGACGAGTATTTCCCCGGCGACACCGCCACCAGCAAGTTTGAATTTGCCCATGGCAAAAAGCCCGGCGTCATTGAAAACAACCCCTCGGCGGACCTGTGAGCGCCAAATATGCCTGTGTGGGAAATACGGGTATAGACGGTCCCTTCGACTTGACGTACAATAGAAAACGCGACGGATGATTGGAAAGGAGAACAATATGAAAAAGATTCTGAGTTTAGTCCTTGCGCTGGGAATGATCTTTTCCTTAGCCGCATGCAGCGGCGGCAGCGAATCGGGCGGCAGTACCGCTGCAGATGACGGTCAGATTTACGAATTCAAGCTGAGCATTATGAATGCCGACCAGCCCTTTATGGAGGATTTCCCTGCCCTTGTGGAAGAAAAAACCGGCGGCCGCATTCAGATTACCCTCTATGATATGAGCAGCCTTGGTACTGCCGCAGACGCCCTGGCGATGACGCGAAACGGGACGGTCGAGATGTACTTTAATGCCGCGGCCCAGACGGCCGGCGAGTTCCCTGTGGCGGATATCGTACAGGTCCCCTTCCTTGCCTCCAACCCCAGCACGGTCAGTGAAATTATTTATTCTCTCTACTATGAAGGCTATCTGGACGAGTTTAACAACGAGACGGTTCCGCTGATGTTCGCGCCGACCGATATGCAGATGCTGGCGGTCAAGAACAGCAAAATCGAGAGCATGGGCTCTTTCAATGGGTTAAAGCTGCGGGCGGTCTCCGGTATCGCGGTGGATATGCTTGAGTCTTTCGGCTCTTCTGCTGTGGCAATGCCGATGTCCGACGTGTACCTGTCCCTGGACCGCGGCATTGTTGACGGGGCCATGACCAGCCCCCATCTGATGCAGGTCAATGCGCTGTATGACGTCTTGGACTACATCATGGAATACCCCGTCCATGGCGGCCTGCTGTTTTTGGCTATGAACGAGGATGCGTACAACAGCCTTCCGGACAGTCTGAAGCTCTCGCTCATGGAAGCCTGCGAAGAGCAGCGTTACCGTGTCATCAACAAAGTACAGCAGACCTATTCCGACGGCATCGAGGCCTGCGTGGCAGGCGGTATGGAGCTGTACTCCATTACGCCGGAGTTCCAGCAGGAGCTGCAGGACGCTGTGGCGCCCCTGCGTGAACAATTTGTGACAGGCCTGAACTCCGCCGGTCACGACGGTACTGCAATCATGGATCTGACCGAACGGGTCATCGAGCGCTGCGAATACAACCTTAAATAAGTCCCGACATGCCGATATGGGCCTCGGCCATTCATATCCGAACGGCCGGGGCCCCATTTAGGAGACATGCTATGAAAAAAATGTTGATTATGGCGGCAAAGGCCGTACATATGGTTAGCAATCTGTTTGCCTGGATCTCCGCAGCGGTCCTCTTCTTTATGGCATCGGTCAGCTTTGTGGATGTAATCGGCCGCTATTTTTTCCACCATCCTTTAACGGGCGCCCAAGAGATTATTGAGGTTTCCATGTCGATTTTTGTGTATACCGGCCTGGCCCTGGCCATCAAGCTGCGCCGCTGTATCGCGGTTCCGGTCATCGTGGAGCGGCTTTCGCCCCGTATCCAGCTTCTGGTGACCGCTGTTGGAAATGCACTTTGCTGCGGAATGAGCGGTCTGTTGATCTGGCAGCTGGCGCTCTCCTCCGCAAAGCAGCTGGCCCGTTCCAGTGTGGGAACGCCTGTGCTCAAGATCCCTTACGGCCCCTTTTATGCGATCGCTCTGGTCGGATATGTTCTTATTGCCTTAGAGCTGCTGATCCTAGTCATAACCGACCTGCACGATTTCATCTGCTGGAATAGCACGCGTAATGCCGGCGTTACCGGAGAGGAGGGAACTGAGACGTGCAAATGACGACGATCGCCGGTATCGTGGGTATCTTATTGATGCTCATTTTGATGTTTGCCGGCGTAAACCTCGCCTTCTCCTTCTTTATTTCCGGCTTTATCGGCGTGGTCATGATCTTGGGATTTGGCGGCGGTCTGACTTATCTGCAGACGATTCCGGTTACAACCGCCATGTCTTACTCCCTCGCAGTCTTGCCCATGTTTATGCTGATGGGTGATTTTGCGGTAATGGGAGCACTGACTACGGACGCATACGGTGCTGCCCGCAAGTGGTTTGGGCGCCTGCCCGGCGGCTTGGCCATCACAAGCACTGTGGCCAGTGCGATTTTTGGAGCTATCTGTGGTTCCGGGCAAGCGACGGCAATGGTCATGAGTCAAGTCGCATGGCCTGAAATGAAGCGGTATGGCTATGAGCCCAAGCTGGGTCTGTGTTCCATTGCCGCCGCCGGCCCTCTCGCGATTCTGATTCCGCCCAGTACGCCGATCATCATTTACGGCATCCTGGCCCAGACCTCCGTTGGCAAGCTCTTTATGGCCGGATGGCTGCCTGGAATCCTTTTGACCCTCCTGCTGTGTATCACCACGGCCGTTTTAGTCAAACTCAGACCCGCTTGGGCCCCGCGCGCAGAGAAGACGACTCTGACGGAAAAGCTTCGTTCCTTAAAAGCCGCTTGGCCGATCCTTCTTTTGGTCGTCTTTATCATGGTGTGCATCTGGGGCGGCATTACCACGGTGAATGAGGCGGCCGGCATCAGTGTTATCGTCTGCCTTATTATCGTGATCTGCAAGCACCGCGCCGGAGGAAAAAAGATCCTGCAGACGTTAAAGGAGAGCGCCGTACAGGCCTCCGGCCTGTTCTTCATGTTTATCGGCATTCAGCTGTTTAATGCTTTCATGGGGCTGTCCAAGCTCCCCGCCATGCTCTCCTCCTGGGTCACCGGCCTGGCGCTCCCCCCCATGGCCATCATATGGGTCATCGTAATCATCTATCTGGTCCTGGGCTGCTTTATCGACACCCCTGTCATCATGATGCTTACCATTCCACTGTTTGCGCCTGCGGTCTCCGCGCTCGGGTTCGACCTGGTCTGGTTCGGCATTCTGTCTACCATGTGCGTGGCGCTGGGCTCCATTACTCCGCCCGTCGGCATCTGTCTGTTCGTCATCGGGGCCAGAGTAAAGGAAGTACCGCTGATCACATTGATGAAGGGTATCTGGCCCTATGTCATCGCTACCTTTGCGGCCACGGTTTTGGTCATGTATATCCCCCAGCTTTCTCTGCTTCTGCCCAGTCTAATGTCCTAGCTCGCTCTTATAAGGGCCGGGCGGCGGCCGGAACGGCTGCCGCCCGGCCCTATCCATACGGACTGAAAAAGGATGTGTTATTAGGTTCGTTCTGCCGCCCCCCCTTCAGCTTCCCCCCTTGAGCGACGCCGAGACACGCAAGCCGTATTCCAAATACTACTATGAAGGGGCCAAGTCTCCCGCACCGGAAACCATGGCCCAGATCGTCTGGGGTGCGCCGATGGATCCCGCCGACGCCTTGCTGCCCGACCAGGTGGACGCACTTTTGGAGCCGGGTTACCTGCCCCGCGAGAGCGGTTACTGCGTACTGCCCAACGGGGTGGGGTATGCCGCAGCACTGACCAAAATGCCCGGCGTGACCCCTCAGGCAAATAACTGGTGGGGGCCTTGGCACGAGCAGGAAGATCTGCGCTATAAGCTTTGGTGCCCCGGAAGCCACATCCGTGTGGGCCCTTCCTGGGCCCAGGAAAATGTAGGCATGGGTCTGGAGGATTTCTATTTTGTGGGGCGGATGAATCCGGCGCTCTTTGGGTTTGATCTCCGGCGCGTGGCACAGCAAGACGACATCGTTCTTATCCGAGGCTCCAACGGCCTGATCAAACCGGCCGACGGTTCCCCCGCTGACCGGCCGCTTCCTGTTGTCGTTATGCATTATGTCCGGAAGACGCCGGAGGGAATTGAGTACCGCTCCCGCTTTTGGGTAGGGCTCCATTTTCTCAACGGTAAACCTGTCGTTCTCCTAAAAGCAGGGGAGCGTATTTCAGAAGAACGTGCGTACGGCCTTGCCAATCATTGTGCCCATGAGATGGCTACCCTGGCCTATTTACTGCCGCGGCTCTATCCTGAATTCGGCGGGACAGAGCGGTAGCCGTCAGAGCCATGGCCCGCCCGTCCTGGCATCTCTCCAGGAATGCCCTCTGTTCTTCCTTTTTGAAAACGAGCGTACTGCTATACTGACGCCGACCGGCTATGGCCTGCGCTTTACGGCTGGGGGGCGCGCCGGATCAGCTGCGCCCTGCCCTGTTCCCGCTCCTGCCGGTCCTCCCCGCGGACCTTCTTCGGAGCAAGAGGCTCCATAATCCTCCGGCCGTTTCCTCCCCTTTTTCCGCGGTTTCTCTTGGCAGATTCTCCCGTTTGTGCTATGCTAGGGCTAAGGAAGGGAGGTCTGCCCCATGATGAAAAACGAGGCCTTTGTTCATCTGACCGATGCCCTGCCCCCCGATATTGCCCGCCGGAAGGCCATGGGTGACCTGGAGGGGGCCAAACGTCTGATCGACCTGCGTCTGTCCGCCGCCGGGCAGCCCGAGCTGGCGGAGCGCCTGATGGTAGAACGGCTGCGGTTGGAACGTCTGCCCCGCGACTACCCCTACGACCGTGCCCAGGCCCTGGCCATGATCCGCGCCGAATGGCCCGGCTGCTCCGAGGAACAATTTGACGGGTTGGTGGATGCCGGACGCATTGACTGGCGTATGATCGGCTCCGTTCCCCACTATCACGAGCGGTTTTTGGAGTCTTTGCGCCTCTACCCCGCCCAGGCCCCCGGCCTGCATCAGGAGCACACGGACCAGACGGAGCGGGAGCTGACGCTGGAGCGGCTGCGCGATGCGGGCGCTCTTACCGCGCGCATCACGCTGCGCGCCGGTATCCGTGCCCGGATCGATCCGGCGGGACGGGAGGTCCAGGCGTGGCTGCCCATTCCCGCCGCCTGCCCCCAGCAGAGTGAGATCCAGATCCTGGACGCCACACCCGGCGGGGTGTGCGCCCCGGAGGACGCGCCGCAGCGTACGATCTGGTGGAAGAGCCGCGGACGTGACTCCTTTACGGTCACCTACCGGTATCTCTACCGGGCGGTTTACATCGATCCCCTGACCATCCGTCCCAGCCGGGTCCAACCCTCCTTCGACCTGGAGGAGCAGTGGCCCCATGTGGTCTTTACCCCCTACCTGCGCGCGCTGGCCGAGCGCCTGACGGACGGCCTGTCCTCCCCTGTTGAAAAGGCCAGGTCTCTCTACGACTATGTAACGGGCTATGTCGACTACCGCTATCAGCCCGCCTACCTGCAGCTGGACGACATCGCCGACACCTGCGCCCGGGAACTGCGGGGGGACTGCGGCGTGTTCGCTCTGCTGTTCATCACCCTGTGCCGCATCGTGGGCATCCCCGCCCGGTGGCAGAGCGGCCTTGCGGTCCGCCCCGACTCCGTCGGCCCCCACGACTGGGCCATGTTCTTTATCGCCCCCCACGGCTGGCTGTGGGCCGACTGCTCCTACGGCTCCTCCGCCCGCCGTCAGGGCCAGGCGCAGCGCCGCCGGCACTATTTCGGCAATCTGGACCCCTGGCGGATGGTGGCCAACAGCGAGTTTTACGCCCCCCTCACCCCGCCCATGCCCGGCTGGCGGCAGGACCCCTATGACAATCAGCGGGGGGAATTGATGGTAGACGGACGCGGCCTGGACGACCCGGAGCGCGAGTGTACCCAGGAGCTGCTGTCGTTTGAACTGCTGTGACCAGACGGTCCCGCCCGATCCATCGTTTCCCCACGGGAACGCCCCGCAGCGGGCGCCCCAATGCGGTTTTTTCCCCTTGGAGGCACGCTTACGCGGCCATGCAGATTGCATGGCCGCGTTTTTTCGCGCCAAAATTTTACTTGACACTTCCCGGAAACCTGCTGCAATATCGCTTAAATTATTTTAGTTAAATTATTTAGTAAATAATTTTAATTAAAATAATTTATATTTTTAGAACTGGTTTTCAAAACAGAACGGAGCTTTTCCCTATGTTTGAGCAGATACGTAATATCATCGCGGAGACGCTGAGCTGCGATCTGGAGGCCGTCACCCCCGAGGCGGACCTGGCGGAAGACCTGGAGGCGGACTCCCTGGACGCCGTGGAGCTGAACATGGCCATCGAGGAGGCCCTGGGCGTGTCCATCCCCGACGAGGAGCTGAAAAATGTGAAGACCGTGGGCGATATCGTCCGTTATCTGGGGGCCCACCAGAAGTAAGCCATGGACATGCAGCAAGTGTTCGCCCTGATGGAGCGTTTTGCCGCCTCCCCCCTGACCGGGCTGGAGGTAGCGCTGGAAGGAGGGCGCGTCAAGCTGGAAAAGAGCGCCGGTGCAGGCCCCGCTTCCGCCGCGCCCGCGTCCTCTGCTCCGCTACAGACCCAGCTTCATGCGCCCGCTCCGGCGCCGGAGCTCTCCGGATGCCTGATCACCGCCCCGCTGGTCGGCACCTTTTACGCCGCCCCCGCGCCGGGGGAGGCTCCCTTCGCCCCGGTGGGCGCATCCGTGCGCAAGGGCGGGACCGTATGCGTGCTGGAGGCCATGAAGATGATGAGCCAGGTGCCCGCGCCCTTCGATTGCGTCATTGAGGAAGTCCTGCGGAAGGACGGGGAGCTGGCGGAGTTCGGCGCCCCCCTGTTCCGCGTCCGGGAGCTTTGAGATGTTCCGGCGGGTACTCATCGCCAACCGGGGCGAAATCGCGGTGCGGATCATCCGGACCTGCCGGGAGCTGGACATCGAGACGGTGGCCGTCCATTCCACCGCCGACGCCGGGGCGCTGCACGTACAGCTGGCCACTCAGTCGGTGTGCGTGGGCCCGCCCCGCGCTGCGGAGAGCTACCTGAACCTGTCCGCCCTCCTCACCGCAGCCCTGGAGACCGGCTGCGACGCGGTCCACCCGGGCTACGGCTTTCTGTCGGAGAACCCGGAGTTTGCCGACCTCTGCGCCAAGTGCGACCTGTGCTTTATCGGCCCGCCCGGGGATGTGATCCGTCAGATGGGCAGCAAGGCCGCCGCGCGGACGCTGATGCGGCAAAGCGGCGTGCCGGTCGTCCCCGGTTCGGACGGACCGGTGGCCGACGCCGCCCAGGCCGCCGCGGCCGACGCCGCAGTGGGTTATCCCGTGCTGGTAAAGGCCTCTGCCGGAGGGGGCGGCCGCGGGATGCGGCGGTTGGATTCCCCGGAGCAGATGGACGCGCTCTTTGCCGCCGCCCGGGGCGAGGCCGAGGCCTGCTTCGGCGACGGCGCGCTGTATGTGGAAAAGCTGATCCAGGCGCCCCGGCACATCGAGTTCCAGATCCTGGCCGACGCCCACGGAAATGTGGTGCATCTGGGGGAGCGGGACTGTTCCATCCAGCGAAAAAATCAAAAACTCATCGAGGAGTCCCCCTCCCGCGCGCTGGACGAGGCCCTGCGCCGGAGCATGGGCGCGGCCGCCGTGGCCGCCGCCGTGGCCGCCGGCTACCGCAGCGCCGGGACGGTGGAGTTTGTCCTGGACCGGACGGGCCATTTTTATTTTATCGAGATGAATACCCGCATCCAGGTGGAGCACCCGGTGACCGAGGCCGTCACGGGCGTGGATCTGGTGCAGGAGCAGCTGCGCATCGCCGCAGGGCTGCCGCTGAGCGCGACCCAGGAGCAGCTCAGGCCCTCCGGCCACGCCATGGAGTGCCGCATCAACGCCGAGGACCCCCGCCGGAACTTTGCGCCCGCGCCGGGGCGCACCGCGTTCCTCCACCTGCCCGGCGGTCCCGGCGTGCGGGTGGACACCGCCCTCTTCCCCGGCTATGACCTGCCCCCCCCCATTACGACTCCCTGGCGGCCAAGCTCATCGTCTACGCCCCCACCCGGCTGGAGTGCATCCGCCGGATGCGCCGGGCGCTGGAGGAGCTGGTCATTGGGGGCTACCCCGCCACTGCCGACCTGGCCCACCTGATCCTCCACCACCCGAAGTTTGTGAAGGGAACTTACGATACCGGCTTTCTGGAACAGCACATGGACGAACTGCTGGCCTGGGCGGGCGGATAAGCCCCGCCCAGGCGGCGCCGTTGAACTGCCGCTGTTTTGCAGTCCGTTTGGAGGTAACCCATGGAACAACCCAATTTCAGCCAGCGCCGCGCCCGTCTGATCCAGCTCAAGCAGCGGCGGGAGGGCAAGGAGCGGGACGTGCCCCGCCGCAAGCCCTCCAAGGCGGTGTTCGGCAAATGTCCCGCCTGCGGCGGGGTCACGCCCAAGAGCGTGCTGGTCCGCTCGCTGTACGTCTGCCCCGCCTGCGGGTACCACCACCCCATCGGGGCCTATCTGCGTTTGAGCCTGCTGCTGGACCCCCACAGCTTCCAGGAGCTGGACGAAAAGCTGACCGCCGCCAATCCTCTGGACTTTCCCGGTTATGAGGAGAAGCTCCGCGCCGCCCGCCGCTCCACCGGCCTTGCGGAGGCGCTGGTCACCGCCCGCGGAATGATCGACGGCCGCAGCGTGGTGGCCGCCGTGCTGGACAGTCAGTTTCTGATGGGCAGCATGGGCGCGGCGGTGGTGGAAAAGCTTACCCGCGCCGTCGAGTACGCCGGGCGCACCCGCCGCCCCCTCATCATCTGCTCCGCCAGCGGCGGGGCCCGGATGCAGAAGGGCATCGTGTCCCTGATGCAGATGGCCAAGACCTCCGCGGCCCTGGCCCGGTTTTCTCAGGCGGGCGGGCTGTACATTTCCATCCTCACCCACCCCACCACCAGCGGCGTGACCGCCTCCTTTGCCTCCCTGGGGGACTACACCCTGGCCGAGCCGGGGGCGCTGATCGGTTTTGCCGGTCCCCGGGTGATCCAGCAGACCATTGGTCAGACCCTGCCCGAGGGCTTCCAGCGTTCGGAATACCTGCAGGAGCACGGCTTTTTGGACCAGATCGTCCCCCGCGCCCAGCTGCGGGCGGCCCTTGCCCGGCTGCTGCGCCTGCATGGAAAGGAGGCGCGCGCCCATGGCGGATAAAACGCCCGCGCAGCGGGTCGCGCTGGCCCGCCATGCGGGGCGGCCCGGCACGGCGGACTACATCGCCGCGCTGTTCACCGACTTTTTTGAATGCCGGGAGGACGCCAGCATTCTGGGCGGCGTGGCCCTGTACCACGGCCGTCCCGTCACGGTAGTGGGCCACCGCAAGGGCCGCGACCTGAGCGAAAACCTGAAATGCAACTTCGGCATGCCCGGCCCGGAGGGCTACCGGAAGGCCCGGCGGCTCTTCCGCCAGGCGGAAAAATTCGGGCGGCCGGTCATCACCTTTGTGGATACTCCCGGAGCTTACCCCGGCCTGGAGGCCGAGGCCCGGGGCCAGGGGGAGGCCATCGCCTCCTGCCTGTCCCTGCTCTCCACGCTGGAGGTGCCGGTCCTCTGCGTCATTACCGGGGAGGGGGGCAGCGGCGGCGCGCTGGCCCTCGCCGTGGCCAACCGGGTACTGATGCTGGAAAACGCGGTCTACTCCGTCCTCTCGCCGGAGGGCTTTGCCTCCATCCTGTGGAAGGACGCCGGGCGCAGCGGAGAGGCCGCCGAGGTAATGAAGCTCACGGCTGCCGACCTTTTGTCGCTGGGCGTGATCCACGAGATCCTCCCCGAACCCGAGGGGGGCGCCCATCTGGACCCGGCCGCCGCGTTTGCCACGGTGGACCGCGCCCTCTCCCGGCACCTGCGTCAGGTGGAGCGGGAAGGGCATTTCGCCGCCCGGCGCTATGAAACATTCCGGAGGATCGGATCATGAAGGGCCTTCGCATCTGCGCGACCGGCCGGGCGCTGCCCCGGCAGATCGTCACCAATGACGCGCTCTCCCGCCGGGTGGATACCAGCGACGCCTGGATCGCCTCCCGCACCGGCATCCGGGAGCGGCGCTTCTGCTGCGGGGAGGAGACGGCGGCCTCCCTGGCCGCGGACGCTGCCCGGCTGGCGCTGGAGCGGGCCGGAGCGGACCCCGGACAGCTGTGCGCCTGTATCACCGCCACCGTCACGCCCGACTACGCCTCCCCCTCGGTCTCCTGCCTGGTCCAGCAGCGGCTGGGCCTGCCGGAGGAACTGGCCTGCTTTGACCTGAGCGCGGGCTGCACCGGCTTTATTTACGCGCTGCAGGCGGCCCGGGGGCTGCTGCTGCAGGACGCGCGCCCCTACGCGCTGGTCATCGGGGCCGAGCAGCTCAGCCGCATTACGGACTTCACCGACCGGAACACCTGCGTCCTTTTCGGCGACGGAGCCGGGGCGGCGGTGGTCACCCTGGATCAGGTCCCCTACGCCTGCACCCTGGGCAGCCGGGGCGACGCGGCCCCGCTGTGGATCGAAGGCCCCGGACCGGCGCACCCCGTCATCCACATGGACGGCCAGGCTGTGTTCCGCTTCGCCGTGGAGGCCCTGCCCCGCTGCGTGCGCACCCTGCTGGAGCAGTCCGCCCTGCGTGGGGAGGAGATTGACTGGTTTGTGCCCCACCAGGCCAACGCCCGCATCGTCTCCGCCGCCGCCCGGCGGCTGGGCCTTCCGCTGGAGCGGTTTTATCAGAACATGGACCGCTACGGCAACACCTCCGCGGCCAGCATCCCCATCGCCCTGGACGAGATGGCCCAGGCGGGCCTGCTGCGCGCCGGGCAGAAGGTGATCTGCGCGGGCTTCGGCGCGGGGCTCACCTGGGGCGGGGTCCTGCTGACGTTCTAAAGCGGCGGCTTTTCGGGGGCCGTTTGTCTTATGCCGCGGGCCGCCCTGGCGCTATTCCGCGCGTGTCTGCGCGCGGATTCTTGTGAGGCTGACAATGAACTTAAACGAACTTTTGGGGACGGAATTTCCCCTGATCCAGGGCGGCATGGCCAACATTGCCACCGCCCCCTTCGCCGCCGCCGTCTCCAACGCCGGCGGCATGGGTCTGATCGGCGGCGGCGGCATGGACGCCGACGCCTTTCGGGCGCAGATCCGTCTCTGCCGCCGCCTGACCGACCAGCCCTTCGGCGTGAACATCATGCTCATGCACCCCCAGGCCGGGGCCATGGCCCAGATCGCCGCGGAGGAGCACGTAGGCTTCATCACCACCGGGGCGGGCAACCCCGCCCCCTATCTTCCCCTGTGGAAGCAGGCCGGGGCCAAGGTCTTCCCCGTGGTGGCGGCGGTGGCGCTGGCCAAGCTGGTGGAGCGGGCCGGGGCGAACGGCGTCATTGCCGAGGGCACCGAGTCCGGCGGCCACGTAGGCGAGGCCGCCACCATGGCTCTGGTGCCCCAGGTGTGCGACGCGGTGTCCATCCCCGTGGTGGCCGCCGGCGGCATTGCGGACGCCGCCAGCTGCTGGCCGCCTTCGCCCTGGGCGCCTGCGGCGCTCAGCTGGGCACCTGCCTGCTGGTCAGCGCGGAGTGCCCTATCCACGCCAACTACAAGCAGGCCCTGCTCAAGGCCCGGGACAGCTCCACCACCGTGACCGGGCGCATTGGGGGCACGCCCGTGCGTCTTTTGAAAAACCAGATGGCACGGGACTATCTGGCCCGGGAAAAGGCCGGCGCCGGCACGGAAGAGCTGGAGCGGTTCACGCTGGGCAGCCTGCGCCGGGCGGTCTTCGACGGGGACACCCGCACCGGCAGCCTCATGGCGGGGCAGGTGGCGGGCATGCTCCGGGAGATCCGCCCCCTGCGCGCCATTTTCGAAGACCTGTGGCACGGCTGCCGGGAGCGGCTGTCCGCGCTGGAGCAGGAGGTGCGCTGAGATGAAGCTGGCTTTTCTCTACGCCGGCCAGGGCAGCCAGCACGCGGGCATGGGGGCCGACCTGTATGCGGCCTACCCCGCGTTCCGGGCGGTATTCGACGCCGCTCCGGCAGACCTTGCGTTAAAGGAGCTGTGCTTTTTCGGGCCGGAGGAACGGCTGGGGCAGACCCAGCACACCCAGCCCTGCATGGTGGCCTTTGCCGCGGGGATGACCGCTCTGCTCCGGGAGAGGGGCATCCGTCCGGATTACGCCGCGGGCCTGAGTCTGGGCGAATATTCCGCCCTCCACGCCGCCGGGGTGTTTGACGCCCAGACCGCCATCGGTCTGGTCCGCTTCCGGGGCCGGGCCATGGAGCAGGCGGCCCGGGGCCGCCCGGGGACCATGGCGGCCGTGCTCAAGCTGGACCGTTCCGCTCTGCAGCAGGTCTGCGCGGCGGCCCAGGCCTGCGGCACGGTATCCATCGCCAACTACAACTGTCCCGGCCAGTTGGTCATCGGCGGGGACGCGGCGGCGGTGGAACGGGCCTGCGTGCTGGCCCTGCAGGCCGGAGCCAGGCGCTGCCAGCCGCTGCGGGTCTCGGGCGCATTTCACACCTCCCTGATGGCCCCCGCGGGGGACGCGCTGCGGGAACGGTTTCGCTCCCTCCGCTTCGGCCCCATGGCGTTTCCGGTGCTCTTCAATTGTACCGGCGACTGTCTCCGCCCCGGCCAAAGCATTCCCGACCTGCTGGAGCGGCAGGTGCAGAGCAGCGTCTACCTGGAGGACACCATCCGCCGTCTGGAGGCGCTGGGGGTGGACACCGTCCTGGAGATCGGCCCCGGCCGGGTCCTCTCCGGCTTTGTGAAAAAGGCCGCCCCCTCCATCCGCACGCTGGCGGTGGAGACGGCGGACGAACTGGAGGCGGCGGTGGCCGCCCTGAAAGGAGCATCCACATGCGTTTAACCGGGAAAACCGCGCTGGTCACCGGCGGCAGCCGCGGCATCGGGCGGGCCATCTGTCTGGAGCTGGCCCGGCAGGGGGCCAGCGTGGCCGTCAACTATTCCGGCAGCGCCGGCGCCGCCGAACAAACGGTCCAGGCATGCCGCGCCGTGGGCGCGCAGGCCTTCGCCCTTCAGGCCGACGTGGCCAGCTCCGCCGCCTGTCAGGCTATGCTGCAGGCGGTGCTGGAGCGCTTCGGCCGGTTGGACATTCTGGTCTGCAACGCCGGAGTGGCCCGGGACGAGCTGATGCTGCGCCTGCGGGAGGAGGACTTCGACACGGTGATAAACACCAACCTGAAGGGCGCCTTCCTCTGCATGAAGGCCGCCTGCCGCCCCATGGTAAAGCAGCGCTGCGGCCGCATCGTGGCGGTCAGCAGCGTGGTGGGGCTGCGGGGCAACCCCGGCCAGACCAACTACGCCGCCAGCAAGGCGGGCCTCATCGGCCTGGGCAAATCGCTTGCAAAGGAGCTGGCCAGCCGGAACGTCACGGTCAATCTGGTGGCCCCCGGCCTGATCGACACAGATATGACCGCCGCGCTGCCCGAAGTGGCCCGGGCCGCCCTGCTCGCCTCCATTCCCATGGGCCGTATGGGCGCGGCAGAGGACGTAGCCAGGGCCGTGGCCTTTCTGGCCAGCGACGAGGCGGCCTACATCACCGGGCAGGTCCTCTGCGTGGACGGTGGCATGGCCGTTTAAGGCACACGCCGCGCGCCTTGGGCGCGCAGCCGACAGGCTCTTCGGCAGGCCGCCGGGGAGCCGTCTGAAAAGGAGATTGACTATGGAAAAACGACGGGTCGTGATCACCGGCGCGGGGGCGCTGACCCCCATCGGCCGCAATGCCCCGGAGAGCTGGGCCGCCGCCCGTGCCGGCGTATGCGGCGTGTCCCCCATCACCCTGTATGACGCCGGCGGACAGAAGGTCCGCCTGGCCGCCGAGGTCAAGCATTTTGTCCCCGAAGACTGCATCGACAAACGGGACGTCCGCAAGCTGGACCGCTTTGCCCAGTTTGCCCTGGCCGCCGCCGCCGAGGCCATGACCGCCAGCGGCCTGAACGCGGAGCGGGAGGACCCGGCCCGCTGCGGTGTGCTGGTCTCCAGCGGCATCGGCGGTCTGTCCACCCTGGAGCGGGAAATCCAAAAGGGCGCGGAAAAGGGCTTCGAGCGCATTTCCCCCTTCTACATCCCCATGACCATCACCAATCTGGCGGCGGGGCACATCGCCATCCGGTACGGCTTTCAGGGCATGTGCGCCTGTCCGGCGGCCGCCTGCGCGGGCGGCTCCAACGCCGTGGGCGACGCCTTCCGCCACATTCGGGACGGCTATGCCGAGGTGATGCTCTGCGGCGGAGCGGAGGCGGCTATCACTCCCTCCGGCATCGGCGGCTTCACCTCCATGCATGCGCTGACCCTCTGCCCCGACCCGGAGCGTGCCTCGATCCCCTTCGACGCGGAGCGCTCCGGCTTCGTGATGGGAGAGGGGGCGGGCATCCTGCTGTTGGAGGAGCTCTCCCATGCACAGCGGCGCGGGGCCGATATCCTGGCCGAGGTGGTCGGATACGGCGCCACCTGTGACGCACACCACATCACAGCCCCCGCCCCGGGCGGAGCGGGAGCCGCCGCCTGCATGCGCGCCGCCCTGGCGGATGCCGGGATCGCTCCGGAGCAGGTGGGCTATCTCAACGCACACGGCACCTCCACCCCGCTCAACGACGCCTGCGAGACCGCCGCTATCAAAGCCGCCTTCGGCCCTCACGCCCGGCGCCTAGCCATCAGCTCCACCAAATCCATGACCGGCCATCTGCTGGGGGCCTCCGGCGCCGTGGAGGCGCTCTTTACCGCCCTGGCCCTGCGGGACGGCTTCCTCCCCCCCACCATCCACTATCAGAAGCCCGACCCGGCCTGCGATCTGGACGTAGTGCCAAACGCCGGACGGGCGGCCGGGGTGGAATACGCCATGTCCAACTCGCTGGGGTTCGGCGGCCACAACGTCAGCCTGCTGCTGCGGCGCTGGGAGGGATGCGCATGGAACTGAACACGGTCCAGATCATGGACATCCTGCCCCACCGGCCGCCCTTTCTGCTGGTGGACCGCATCACCGATTACGAACCCGGCGTGTGGGCAAGGGGGTACAAATGCGTCGCCCTGGACGAGCCCTTTTTTGCCGGGCACTTCCCCGGCCGCCCGATCCTGCCGGGGGTGCTCATTCTGGAGGCTCTGGCCCAGACCGGCGCGGTGGCCGCCCTGTCTCTGCCGGAAAACCGGGGAAAGCTGGCGTTCTTCGGCGGAGTAAAGCGCTGCCGCTTCCGGCGGCAGGTGGTCCCCGGCGACGTGCTGGAGCTCTCCTGCACGCTGGTGGAGCAGCGGGGCGGCGTGGGCTTCGGCAAGGCGGAGGCCAGGGTGGCGGGCAAGCTTGCCTGTCAGGCGGAGCTGACCTTTGCCGTCGGCTGACTTGCCGGATGGGCCGCAATCTGCTATACTGTGCTGGAACGAAGCAGATCAGAGGAGTGTGGCATATGCTGGAGGCAGCCTTCAACCAGGTATACACCAAGTTCAAGCTGCATTTTTACCGGGCGGTCTTCGCCCGCTTTCAGAAGCGGGAGGCCAGCCTCACCACGGTGGAGACCTTCTGCATGGAGATCATCATGGCCCTGGGCAAGCCCACCATCAACGAATTCTCCCGCTTTGTGGCGATCTCGCCCCCAAACGCCGCCTATAAGGTCAACAGTCTGATCCAGAAGGGGTATGTCCGCAAGGTCCAGTCCCCCGACGACAAGCGCGAGTACCATCTGGAAGTCACCCAAAAGTATATCGACTACTACAACATCAGTTACCGATATCTGAACACGGTGATGGGCCGGATCCAGGAGCGTTTTTCTCCCGAGGAAGCCGCCAAGCTGGAGGAGATGCTCACCATCGTCTCGGCGGAACTGATGCCCGAGATCCCCCTCCCCCCCGCCGCTGCGGAATAGCGCATAACGCAGCCGCCCGCCTTCCGTTGGAAGGCGGGCGGCTGTTTCTGTTTTGATTCCGGAGACCGGTCTGCTTACGCTTCCAGGAAGCGCATGAGGATGACGGCCATTTCGGCGCGGGAGGCGGTGCCGGCGGGGTCCAGCAGACCGCCGGTCTTACCGGTGATGATCCCCTCGCCCGCGGCCCACTGCATGGCGGGAATGGCCCACTCGCTGATCTCCTGGGCGTCATTGTAACTGAGGATGTTGGTATCCGCGCCGATGCTCACGTCGTCCCCCCTGCTCTGCGCATAGCGGTAGAGCATGGTGGCCAGCTGCTCGCGGGTGATGGCGCCGCCGGGGTTGGTGCCGTCGGACACGCCCGCGGTCTTGGCCCATTCCATCCCCTTCTCGTACCACACGCTGCCGCCGGTGGTATCTTCGCCGGCCTGACGGGCCAGCACGGTCATCAGCATGCCGCGGGTGGTGGTAGCGGCCGGCGCGAAGGTGGTGGCGGAGGTGCCCGTCATCAGGCCGTTGGCCACCGCGTAGCGGATGCCCTCTGCGGCCCAATAGCCGGCGCTCACGTCGGAGAAGCCCTTGGGCGCGGGCTGGTCCAGGGCGGCCGCGGTCAGGGCGGCCCCGGTCAGGCTCTTGGCATAGATGGCGTTGGTGACGAACTGATAGTCGTCCTGCTGGTGCGCGCGGTTATTGGTGGAGTTGGCAAAGACGGTGATGTCCATGCCCGAGCGCTCGATGGCGAAGGCCTCCACATAGCCATCCAGGGGGGTACCGTCCTCATTGAGGCAGCAGCCGGCAAGGAAGGCGTCCTGATCGGCAGCCTTGATGAGCACCTGCGCGCCCTCGGGTACGGAGGTGATCACGCCGCAGTTGTAGGTATAGATGACATTGTCCGCATCCTTGACCTGGCTGGCGGTGATCAGGCTGGCGGTGGGATACTCCACCGTGTGCAGGGCCTCCATGCCCAGGCTGGCATACTCCAGATCGGTGATCAGGTTTTCCTGGATGTACTTCAGGGGGCTGGTGCCGGTGGCGATGTAGGGGACCCCCGCCTTGACGGCGGCCACGGCGGCCGCACCGCTCTCTCCCTGATTCAGGGCCACGTTGCCCACGATCACGTCCGCCTGGGCCGGCTCGTCGGTAATGGTAAAGCCCAGCTGCTTGTCATAGGCCATCACATCGTAGTTGGAGGTGCCGTTCTGGTGGACGTTGCGGTAATTGATGAATCCGTAGCCGTCCGAGAACCACTGCGCATAATAGCCCTCGGTGATCTGATAGCCGGAGAACGCATCATAGCGTCCGGCCAGGAAAACGGTGGGCTTCGAAATGGCATAGGCCACGGGCAGCTCACTGACGGCGGTGCCGGTGAGGACGAACTCGTCCTTCACGGAGGCAAAGACCGCGTTGCTGACCAGGAAGTCGCCCTGATACGCGCCCTCGGTGATCATACCGACGGTCTTGCCCTCGTCCAGCAGGGCGTTAACGGCGCGGACGGCCTCGGCGCCGTTGTTGGACAGGACCACAGCCGCGCCGGAGCCGGAGAGCAGGCTCTCGCCGGCAAAGTCGGTGAGCACGTCGGAAAGCTTGCCGCTGAACGCGCCCACGGTGGCGACGGGGACGCAGTCAAAGCCGCGCATCTCGGGGAAGTTGGAGACAGACTCGGAATACAGGTCGGGGAAGCCGGAGCTGGAGGCGTCGGCGCCCTGCCACAGCACCGTGTTGGCATAGTTGCGCTTGGCCTGGTACATATCCACCACAAGAGACCCGGCCTTGTAAGTGGTGCCGCCCACGGTGACGTCGGCGGTCAGCCTGCGCACCTCAACGCCGTTACGGGTCAAAAAGCCGCCCATGGCCCAGGCGTCGGCAGTGTCGCGCTGGCTCTCGGCATCCACGGGGATGACGTAATACTCGGGGAAGTATTTGCCGTTCTCGGCGTAGGGCACGCGCCAGGTGTCGCTCTCCAGGGTATTGTTGCTCATGTCCACGTACCACTTTTCCATGTCGGCACGGTGGTCCTCGTTCTCCACGCCGCGGCGGAAGAACTCCAGCTGGTTGCGGTAGATGTCGTCCTTATGCTCCATCACATAGTCGATCATGCCGTACAGGCCGTACTCCAGAACGCGGGTGCTGGCCTCGTTGGAGCAGGGGATCTCAACCGTGTAGCCCATGGCGCCGCAGTTGAGCATGGCATAGCTGGGGCCGTAGTTGGTGCACAGATCGTCCCAGGCGCTCCAGCCCACGCCGGGCGTAAAGTCGTCGCGCAGGGGGGTGTAGTAGGACTGGAACTTATAGTCATAGGAGCCGTCGGCGGACATGCTGCCCAGGGAAGCCCTGCCCCAGGCCTCGGCGCCCCTCAGGAAGTTCTCCACCAGGATGTCATACTCCATATTGGGCTCATGGGGAGGCGTGCAGGGCTCGATCAGGTACTCTTCCATGTAGCCGTGCAGTTCGGCAAAGACCACGGGATTCCACTTGTTGACCACCTGGTAGAGGTAATAGGTCTCGTTCTGGGTCTGGTTGGATGCGTCGCGGTTCAGATCGAAGCCGTTGCCGTTGCGGCGGGAGTTGTAGGTGCGGCCGTCGGCATTCTCGTTGGGGACACAGACAAAGATGATGTTATCCAGGATCTCGTCCACATCCACCACGATCTCATCGCTGATGGTATAGTATTCGCTGGCGTCCTCTTTGCCGGTATTGTGGCCGGTTTCCTCACTGCCGCTGATCCGGTGGGAGCCCAGGCCGGTGAAGCCGTCGATGGCAGCCACCTTGGGGTCAAACAGGGAGGTGTCCACCTCGCCCTCCAGCAGGCCGGTGAGGGTCCAGTAGCTGATGGTGTCCTCTGTGGCCAGCGTGCGCAGCAGGTTGACATGGGCGTCTGCGCCGGGGTTTTCGTCCGGGTGCACGTTGTTGATCAGGAAGGGGATGCGGTAATCCTTGCCGCCCAGCTTGCCCTCCTTGATTTTCGCCTGCAGGGCGGCGGGATCGGTCTCGGCAATCGCGTTTGTAGACATAAAGTCCGATACAGATTTCTCGCTGTCGGACAGGTAGGCATAAATCAGGGGATAGCCGCCTTCCGACTCACCGTAAATCTCAATGCCCAGATAGCGGCCGTTCTCTTCCGCCAGTTTCTGGATCTCCTTCAGTGTCTCATAGGATTCGTAATAATGCAGATAACTGGCGTACATTCTGACGTCCATCACGGTGCTGGCCAGCACTTTTCCGTCAACACTGGCCGCCAGATCATAGTCGCCGGTGAAGCTCATATACACGTTGCGGTTCGATACGCCGTTCCCGCCCAGGGCGTTGGCGCCCTCTTTGTTCACCACAAAGGCGTTGTTGGTGAAGGTCAGGGTGACGGTGACCTTGCCATCGGCGGAGACGGCAACCGGCTCGCCCACTTCAAAGTAGCCGGCGCCGTCGGTACCGTTGGTGCCCCACGACTGCCAGTCCTTCAGCTCGTCGCCGGTGTAGCAGTAGGGGTAGAGCGCAGGGTCCTGCTCGCTCTTGTCCCGGCTCAGGGTCCAGGTAAGGCCCTCGGCCCAGGCCTGAACATCGCCGCTCACCTGGCTGGCAGGAACGGTCAGCTTGGCGGTAAAGGACTGTCCTTCCTCAGACAGGTAGATGCTGCTCCCGGATACCTCCAGCGAAGCGGTCTCGGCAGCGGAGGTGGGCAGCATCAGCAGGGACGCCAGCATCGCCAGCACCAGCAGCAGGGACACTCCCCGCACGCGCTTGGAGCACTTGGTCTTTTGAGTCATTCTTCCTTCCTCCTTATGAATGATGATACCATCCTGATGCAACCTGCTTTCCTTCTGCTTCCACCTCCTGCACGAGAAGTCGGGCGATAAACAAGGGCGCTGAGAACCAACCTCTCAGCGCCCTTGCCGTACCCGTCCCGCCGTTGAATCTTCAGCAATTCTGCGCCGGATCGTTCCCGTATTTGGTAATTTAAAAATACCATGTGGTAAAATTTTTGTCAAGCAGGTAAAACCGCGATTTTCTGCGCCTTCGCCGCGGCAACGATTGTGGAGTATAAGGATCGCTTTTGCCAATTTCGCAACTTTCTACCCGTTTTCTTTCATTTTGTCTCCTTTTTCCTCCGCCGCCCGTTCCAGGGCGGCCTGGACGGTCCCGGATCGCTCCCGCCGGTTGTTCCGCGCCAGAATGGCCGCCATCTGGCTGCCCGCCTGCTC